>JBGQJH010000229.1:0-4978 GCA_041498935.1 Pyrinomonadaceae bacterium
AAAGAACTAATGTTACCGTCGCTGTCGACCTCGACCATGGCGCTGAGATCGGGCTGTCCAAACACTCTAACGTCTATCACATCGCCCGGGCCGACCAGATAGTTTCTAATTCCCTGGTCATCTACCGTTGAGGGTTGCGACGTCGGCGAGGGTCGAAAAGTCTCCTGGCTTGGAGCCGCGGAAGTGCTTTGCTGCTCCTGTGCTCGGACAAGGGTCGGCACGGTGAAACAAACGAGAATGGCAACTAATACGAAATCTCTTTTCATAAAACACCTCACAACAAACCTGCGCGAATCGACCTCTCAAAGATGCGTAGCCGAATGGGATCGATACCTTCGCGCCTCAGAAAATCAAACCCCGCTCGTACTCGGGCCGGAAGATTCCGGCGACTGTGCCTTGACGCCACTCAAACTACTTCGCTCGACGCCTTTTCGGCTGGATCTGCCGACGGTACCGGGAACTGCGAAGCCGGTGAAAAGTAAGTTGCAATGATTGCACAAAAGATAATGGATGCCAACCAGGCGAAACAGCCAGGGAGTAGGTTTGTAGCCTCTTCGTATGCGCGAACTACGACACTTGGGACACTTTTGAGAAATCATCTGGGCACCTTTTCTCGATCGTCATCTTCTTCGCTTCTGGTGGTCTCCGCTTTCCCATCTTTCCGGGCGCGCAGACGAGCCTGCAACCGTTCAATCTCGCGCCCAATTCGATCCGTGCTCGCGACTCTTACTTCCTCTTTCACCGCCTCCCGGCCCAGGTAAAAAAGTGCATCCTTGTAACGATCGATAGCGCGTCGATAATGACCCTTGAAAGCTGAACGCTCTGCTAACTCAACCCAGTGTGCGACCTTTACGGAAGCGATGAACTCGCGAATCGCCACGCTCGATTCATGCAACTCGGTTTCGTTCGGATAAAATTTTAGCGCGGATTCCAGGCAATGAAGCGCGCGATTTGCTGCTTCAATCCTTTCCGAGGTGCGGGCACGCTGTTGCGCCTCGTAGGTCAGTGAGCGTGAAGAATCTCTGGCCCAGGTTAACAGGTGGTGCTTCTGAAGTGCACGCACGCGTTCCTGGCCGGCCCTAATCGCATTTCTCTTTTCGGATGGCAGACTGTTTGATCTTAAAGCCTCGTCCGTTGTCGCGAGATAGTCCTGGCAGAGATGAAAGACATCAAGGTGAGACTCCGGGTTGGAGGCAGAGTCGGCTTCTTCCGACTGCTTCTGAATGGTTCGCCAGGCTGCCGAAAGCAAAGAAGTGGAACGCGACTTCGCTGAGGGGCGCTTATGTTCGCCGCTCGTTCTACCAGCTTTGTCGCCTCCCTGATCCAGGAGATACCGCGTCCAGGCCCGTCGCATTACAACTTCGCGCGCCGACAACGCCACCAGCAGCACGACGCTGGCGGCTAGTCCGGCGGGAATCCAGGGAGCCTCGTCGCCGCCGCTGACGAGGTACCACCAGAGCGCAAAGAACAGAAATATCGCCGCCACGAACGCACCCAACAAATACCCGACGCTGGAAGGCATACGAGTTCGTGTCGCCCGCCTGCGCGAGACTTCACTGGAGCTGTGCGCTTGCGCGCGCGCGGCTCTCGGGAAAAAATCATCCGCGGAGTTGTTGCCCAAGTGTGCTTCTCTCAGAAGATAACCTAAAGCGGCCATTTCAATCCGTGCACCGCACTGGCCGGCGAGGGGAAACCCGGGGACGCGACCCGCGCCCAAACTGTAAGCCGCACAATAGTCGGCTTTTTAGTATTCTGCTGTCAATATATGATGGTCGGTGGCAGTGGTCTAATTTGCGAGTCTTCCCTGCGTAACCCAGGAGTTCTCTGCGACTCTGCGGCGATAGAACGCCCAAAATACCCTTTACCCCGAGTCCAGAGAGACCGCAGAGATGGCGCAGATAGTTGAAACCAAGCCCCTACTGACCGGCGCCCATCTAAATCGTTCGCAGGAAAAAGGAAAACCGTATGGATAAAGAGTTTGCGAAAAAGATTCTGCTCATCACCGGCGCGACATCCGGCATTGGTAAAGCCACTGCCTTGCGATTTGCCCAGGCCGGCGCCGGCATCGCCGCGGTCGGAAGGGACGAAGCGGCCCTGATTAAACTACAAGCAGAACTCGATCAAGCAGCCGGTCAATTCCTGGCAATTCGGGCCGATCTGTCGCTCGAAGACGGACGCGACATGGTTGTCTCGAAAACTGTAGAACACTTTGGTGGAATTGACGTCCTGGTTAATGCCGCGGGTCATATTTCTTCCGGGACCATTGAAAACTCTTCAATGGAGTCGTGGGACGCCATGCTCGACATCAACCTTCGCGCACCCTTCTTCCTGATGCAGAAAGCGCTGCCCACAATTATTGAGCGGCGCGGCAATATCGTGAATGTCTCGAGTGTGACGGGATTGCGCGCGTTTCCCGGCGTGTTGGCCTACTGTGTCTCCAAGGCTGGTCTGGACCAATTAACGCGCTGCGCGGCGCTCGAGCTGGCGGCGAAGGGTGTGCGCGTCAACGCCGTCAATCCGGGTGTAGTGATTACCGAAATTCATAAACGCGGCGGCATGACTACCGAACAGTACGATGCATTTCTCGAACACTCGAAGGAGACTCATCCGCTCGGCAGGGTCGGTCAGGCAGGGGAAATTGCGGAACTGATCCTCTTCCTGGCATCCGACCGCGCCTCATGGATAACCGGCGCAACCTATTCAATCGACGGTGGACGCGCACAGACATGCGCCCGTTAGACTGCGAACTCTAAACGGCAGTTATAGAGGCTGGCAAAAGCTCGCTCTTGAATCAGTCTCTGTATATACTTTGCCGCACCAATGAGCCTCCCAATGTTTACAGTGCGGACTCGCCCGGAAGAGTGGCGGAACAAGTCCCGCCGCTAAGCGGAGTTTCATGGAGGTTGCATAGCCCGATATAGATCGACTGTTTAGGGAGTTCAGTTCGCCATGATGAATGACCCACGATTAGCGAATGCCGCAGGTTTTGCGACGCCTATCGCTATTAAACCAGCCGGCAACAAGAATGCAATCAAGATTGTGCTGGGCATCGTGGCCGCCCTTGTCGCTCTGCTTCTCGGACTCATAGTCCTGCTATTGATCGGCGTTGAGACCGGACTGGTTCCTCTCTTGATCGGACTGGTGTCAGCTACCTTGCCGGTTCCACTTTACCTGGTCCTTGTTCTCTGGATTGATCGCTACGAGGCTGAGCCGCCCTGGATGCTGGCGACCGCATTCTTTTGGGGAGCGCTGGTGGCAGTGTTCTTTGCCTTCTTAATCAACACGATGGGTTTCGTCGCGGTAACCTGGATGACTCATAGCCTGCAGGCAGGACAGACTTTTGGCGCCGTTATTTCGGCGCCCATCGTTGAAGAGAGTTCGAAGGCCCTGATCATTCTTATCTTCTTCTTCTGGAAGAAGGACGAGTTTGACGGTGTGATCGATGGAATTGTCTACGCCGCGATGGTCGGGCTGGGCTTTGCGATGACGGAGAACATTCAGTACTACGGCAAGGCTGTATTGCATGGCGGCGGTGGTGGGCTGACGTTTGTCTTCATTCTCCGTGGATTTTTAGCGCCCTTCTCGCATCCCATGTTCACAAGCCTTACCGGTATCGGACTCGGCCTGGCCCGCCAATCTCGAAACACTGCGGTCAAGTGGATTTCGCCGGTTCTGGGTCTGCTTGCAGCGATTTCAATGCACAGCATCTGGAACGGTTCGGGAGCTATTTTTGGCGGCATCGGATTTATCCTGACTTACGTTCTCATTATGATTCCTGCATTTTTTATCATGCTCGTGGTGATTGCTCTCGCCCTGCGCCGCGAGGGCCAGATCGTCCGCGAGTATCTAATCCCGGATTTTCAAGGCGGGCTACTAACCCAGCAGGAGTACAACCAACTCTGTACTATCCGGGGCCGGATGGGCTCCTCCTTTAACGCACTTTCCCGCGGGGGATTCGGCCAGTGGCAGGCTGCCAGGCAGTTGAATCAGTTGGCTAGTGAACTCGCTTTCCATCGTAGTCGAGTTGCCCGCGGCATCTCCGCGGCCGACGCGCGTGAACGTGAAGCGGCTTACCGGCAGGCGCTTGAGAATCTGCTAAGACAACTGCGCGCCACCTGAAAAACCGCTCGCGCAACAAAGTTCGCCCATTTTCCTGCGCTTGATTTATACTAGCCAGGCAACGCGAAGGTAGTCTCCTCCTCGAACTGATGAGAGTTCAACTCCTACCAAGCACCTTTGATAGCCAGGGCCACGCAACCTCCGAACAACGTCTGACATGTTTTCTCATTGACGAGTGTGTTGCTATTGACGCTGGCAGTATCGCCCTGGCGCTAAACGATGAGCAGCGTGCGTCAGTGCGCGACATAATTGTGACCCACCCTCACATGGACCACATCGCCAGTCTGCCGATTTTCATCGACGATCTTTTTGAGACACTAGAAAGCCCGGTGCGCGTCTATGCGACTCCGGAAGTGATTGACCTGCTGGAGCGGGACATCTTCAACTGGAATGTTTATCCGCGCTTCTCCGAACTGAAAAACGAATATGGGCCGGTCATGGAATATGTTCCGATTCCTGCCGGCCAGGAGTTCAAGATCGCCCATCTCACGGTGACGGCTGTAGGCGTTAACCACATCGTACCAACCGTGGGGCTGGTCGTCTCGGACGGCAAGAGCACCGTCGCTTTTAGTTCTGACACTTCCGAGACTGACGAGTTCTGGAACCTCATCAATCGCCAGCCACGTATCGATGCTCTCCTGATTGAGACGTCGTTTCCGAATTCGATGGCCAAACTTGCCGAAGTCTCGCGCCACTTCACACCCGCCTCTTTACAAAGAGATCTGCGCAAGCTGACTCAGAACGGCCTGGACATTCTTGCGGTACACATAAAGCCTGCCTACCGTCAAATGATTATCGACGAACTTAATGCTTTGAATATTCCGAGGCTGGGAGTGATGGAGCCAGGCAGGATTTATAA
>JBGQJH010000230.1:0-4970 GCA_041498935.1 Pyrinomonadaceae bacterium
GGAAGGCGCGTTTAAGTTGCCGCCGGAAGGCATTAGTTTTGAAGATGTCGAACGCGATCTCATCATGCAGGCGATGGAGCAAACCGACTACAACATCACGAAATCCGCCAAACTGCTCGGCCTGACGTTCCGCACGTTGCAGTACCGCCTGGAAAAGTTTGGCATCAAGAAGCCGGAAGCGAAGAAAGAGGCAGCGGGCTAAGTTGATAATGCTTCGCCGCTCACAATTGATCTCACGAATCCGCAAGGACGGGTCGCGGCTAACGTTCTATAGCCAAATCGCTACTGCCGACGGAGGCTGATGATGAAATCTCCCAGGTTCCTCTTTTTGATTCTTCCCCTCTTCATATTAGCCGGGTGCGGTTCGGCACTGCGCTCCGAATCAGAGCCATCGGGGCCAGCCGGGGTGGCCCAAACTAAGTCAACCACGTCCCAGGGTCGTGTTGGTGACTCATCCGAGGATCAAAGGACGGTTAAAGATCAGATTCCAACCACCGCGCAGGTCTCGCTCAACCAGGCTGACCAATCTCAGACGATGGCCGAAGCGATGAACCGCAAGATTATTCGCAACGCCGAGCTGATGCTTGAGGTCGCGGCCCCCACGGAAGCCCAGCGTAAGATCACTTCGATCGCCGAATCGCTTGGCGGCTTCGTTGTTACTTCCGAGTCAAAGCAGCGGCAGACTGGAGACGGAAAGCAGGAACTTGAGATCAATTTGGTTGTCCGTGTGCCGGCCACTCAATTCAATTCTGCAATGGAGCAGATTCGCAGCGCGGGCAGTCGCGTGGTTGCAGAGAAGGTCACTGGTGAAGACGTAACCGAGGAGTTCATCGATCTCGAGGCCCGCATCAAGACGCAGAAGGCCCTCGAGTCGCAGTTTCTTGAGATTATGAAAGAGGCGCATAAAGTGGCCGATGCACTCGAGGTGCAGCGTCAGATTGCCGATGTCAGAACAGAGATCGAGAAGCTTGAAGGTCGCAAGCGGTTTCTGGAAAACCGCGCCAGTTTGTCGACAATCTCCATCAGTTTACAGTCTCCCACGGCTATCGCCGTTAACACGTCCAGCTTCGGTAGAAACATTCGTGAGGCCGTCGCGGATAGCGTGGACGTCGCCAGTGCGATAGTGCTGTTTCTGATCCGTTTCGTAATCGTGATGATTCCGATTTTCATCTTACTTATTCTTCCCGGGTGGTTTCTCGCGCGCTTCGGGTTGCGTCGAGCGAGGAAAATGCAACTTGCTCGCGAGCCGAAATCCGATTCGCGTTCAGATTCACAGCCAGACTGACTCGGAGAAAAATGACTCGAGCCACTCACATTACTATCGCCTGCTGGCTGCTTTTGTTCGTTACTGCGGCTTGCTCTAAGCCTGCCCAGAATTCCGCCGGTGAATCCGCGACTGCTCCCGCCGTGTCTCCCACCACCCAAAGGATCACTTCGGAGTCTGTGGTAAAGGTTGAGGCACAACCTGTCGAAATCCCTGCCGGCGGGTCGGCTGAAGCAACCGTGCGGGTCACAATCCAAAGCGGTTACCACATCAATGCCAACCCGCCGACGTATCCTTACTTGAAGGCGACCGAACTGGAGATTACGCCCGCTCCGGGGCTTTCAGTTGGTCCCGTGTCCTATCCAAAACCGTTCGATAAGAAGTTTGCCTTTGCGGAAAAGCCGCTCCGGGTTTACGAAGGTGAGACCGAAATAAAAGCAACTCTGAAAACTGAAAAATCAGCACCGCCGGGCCAACGATCCATTTCCGGCCGGTTGCGCATCCAAGCGTGCGACGATCAGGTTTGTTACCCGCCGGGAAAGCTTGAACTCGCGATTCCGGTTAACATCAAGTAATTCGCCGCTAACAATCGTGAAACTCTTTTGGATGATCCTGGCTGGTGTTTGCATCCTGGTCGCGGCGTTGCTTCTGTTGTGGCGGGACTTCGACAGAGCTTTTGTGATCGCTGTGCTCGGCCTGGTGGCCTGGTTTCTTAATTACCGCGCCCAGATGAAGGGAATCATTGCGGCGGCAGACTCCCAGGAAAGCAGCAATACGGATGCAGAAGAAAGTAGTGAAGACTCAGATGATGACTAAGACACATGGGGCTAAAACGCCCGCGATCGTATTGCTGGCGATCGGAATGCTGTGGCTCTCTCCGAGCGTGGCTCGCGCTTCAGAAGAAACTGCGGTACGCGGAGTCGTGCAACAGGTGTTTCAGCAACTACAGTCGCGCGATTACAGCGCGGTCTACGATTCGCTGCCCTCCTCTACGCGCAACCGCATGACGCGCGAGCGTTTCGTAAACGCCTTGAAACGAGCCCAGGATCGCTACGTGCTCGATCGCATCAATATTGGATCGGTGCGCGTCTCCGGCAACGTTGCCGTTGCGGATACGGAGCTTTACGGGCGACTCGCGAAGCCACTCGAGGCAGAAGGCAAGATAGTGGTGCAGCAGTATTTGGTGCGCGAAGATGGCAAGTGGCGCGTGGCCACTGGCGACAGCGCGACGATTCAACGATTCCTGAAAGCCAATCCCGCCTTCGCCCGCAAGTTTCCCATACGCGCGCCGCGTATCTACGTGAAACAGGACGGGAAGTGGGTGGAATTCTCGGGATTAGTAAATCGTAAATCGTGAATCGTGAATAGAGAAAGCCGGGTAGTAGATCTCGCCGACCGCTTACGGATCACTATTTACTATTCACGATTCACGATTTACTTGTTTTCAGCTCAACGCCGTCAGATCGTCAAACGACAACTGCGCATCGTCAACCTGTTCGGTGAATTCTCCGTGACGAATCCTGGACCGAGGCACGTCCAGCGCTTCACGCACGGCGTCGAGATGAAAACGAATGATATGCGGTGTGACACGAACGGAAGGGATGCGCCGCTTGCGTGCAAGCCGTCGCACCGTTGACTCGCTGACTTGCAACACCTTGGCAAGCTGGCGAGCAGTAAGGAATTCTTCACGCTCTTCCATGGCTTCGGGATCTGTAATCCTATAGCAAACACAAACTTTCATCCAAACATAAAACAGTCTTAAGTTCAGAGTCCAAGCTTTACCTTGCTGCTGTTGTAACCACGCAACCTAAAGGTTGTACTCTGAACCAGGCTTTGCTGGATGTCGTGCTAGTTCAAGGGAGGCTTGATAGATAGCGCGACGCGGTAGACGGCGGCGCCATCGATCTCGACGTCCTTGCTGACGGGGTCGCCGCCATTTGGTCTTGCCGTGACGCGGTATTTAGCTGCGTCAGGTGAGAGACGAAATACGAAGGCGCCGATCTCGTTGGTGACGCGGCCATCAATCTTCCTGGCGGTGCCGTCATCCTCAATCTTCGCCAGTTCAATGCGAATATTGGGAACGCTGCGGTCATTCTGGTTAAAAACGCTCCCGCGAATAAAAGCAATGGAGCCTTCGTCGATGGAGAGCACCAGACGGTCGCCGAGCGAACGAGTTTTTCCGGCTTTGACTTCAATGTCTTCAATCGTCCCAACGCTGAGCCCCGGTTTGCGAAGCGTCACGCTGTAACGGCCCGCTGCCAAACGCGAGATTACAAACTCGCCGTTCTTGTCTGTTACGCCATGGGCCACTTCCCGTTCGCCCTGTCTGACGATGACTGAAACTCCGCTCGGCGTGCCGGTTTCAACCCTGACCTTGCCCTTAATGCCGCCGGTTGCCCGGTCCTGCGCGAGTGCGCCTGCAACCTGCAGGAGCACAATAAAGAACACGAAAACTAACTCAGTATGTTTCTTCATTTCTTAGATGATACCATCGCCGCAGCCTTTGGCGGCAGAACGGAGCGTAGTCAGTTGATGCTCATAAGCTCCTCACCTGTTGCCTGCTGTGTCCGGACACGTGCGGGTAACGAGGGGTTCTCTTGCCCTATCACCTTGGCGCGGCAAAATCCGGCTCGTATAATTTGGGGGAAGTTTTTCCGTCCATCATAAAGCACCAAATGAGCAAGTCACGCCACTCACGCAACCTGATCGCTTTGTTGTCCCTCGTCATTCTCTTGGGCGCGACAACCGTACCGCCGACCCTGGGACAGGAATCCGATCCCAAAGCACAGCGTCCCCGGCAGGTGTTTCCTGGAGATGAGCAACCACCCGACGAAGTCGTGAAGGTCGATACCGATCTTGTTTCTCTGGACGTCGTCGCGAATGATCTTGAGGGTCGCCCGATACGAAATCTCAGGCAGGAAGATTTCAAGGTGTTCGTGGATGGAGTCGAGCAGCCGCTTGCGTTCTTCCAGGTCGAGCGACGCAGCGGCGAGCCTCGTCCGTTGGCGGTGGTATTTGCGCTGGACATTTCGGGCAGCATGACTGCGGAGGAGATGGAGCGTTTAAGAGGAGCACTGAACGCATTCTCGGCCAAACTTTCCGGCCACGCCGTGCTTTATGCGGTCATGGCTTTCGGCATGAACGTAAAAGTTCTGCAGAAGTTTACTTCCGAAGCTGACAAGTTGGATCGGGCCCTCGAGCGAATCGCGCGCGAGCCAAATGGACTTTCAACCCACACCTACGACGCCGTTGACGATGCCATTCGCCTGCTTGTGCATCATGCACCGCGCACGCGCGAGCGGCGTCTGATGAAACGCGCGGTACTGGTCGTAACGGATGGCTTTCCGGTTGGCGACACGGTGTCCCCGCGCACCGTCATCGAGCGCGCGAATGCCGCCGACGCGAGCATCTACGTGGTTACCCTTCCTTCTTACTCGCGCCTGTTGCCTGCTGCAACGCAAACTCCTCTGCCTACGCCTCTGGACGTTAGTGGATTGGCCGACTTGACGGGCGGGAGAAGTGTCTATGCTGAGGAGAATAATTACGAACCGTTATTTCGCGCGCTGGCGGAGGAAGTTACTTCGGCGTATGTGCTGGCCTTCTATCCACCCGAGCAGAAGCGGCGCGACGGGCAGTTTCACAATATTAAAGTTGATGGTCCCAGCGGTTTGACTCTGCGGCAAAGCCGGCCAGGTTTTCAGGCGGA
>JBGQJH010000231.1:0-4960 GCA_041498935.1 Pyrinomonadaceae bacterium
CGCCGGATCGATCCAAAACGATGTGCCGGTGAAACCCGTGTGACCAAACGAGCCGAGCGGAAAAAGATCGCCGCGATTAGTAGAGAAGCTGGTGTTGATGTCCCAGCCCAAACCGCGTGTCCACCCGGCTTCTGAAACCAAGCGCGGACGCGTCATCTCCGCAACTGTCAGCGGACTTAGAACACGAACGCCGCGGTAGATACCGCCATTCAAAATCATCTGGCAGTAGATGGCGAGATCGTCCGCGGTGGAAAAAAGGCCCGCGTGGCCCGCAACTCCATTCATTCGATACGAAGTCGGATCGTGGACTTCACCGCGCAGCCACCGGTCGGCGTCCGCAGTTTCACCGCCGGCATTCAGCGGCGTGTCGCCGAGATAACTTAGTTGGCCGCGTCGTTTTTCGGTCGGCGCAACACGAGCGCGCAGGCTCGCGTTCGGCCGGAACCCAGTGTCGCGCATTCCCAAAGGTACGAAAATATTTCGCCGCGCGAATTCATCCAATCCCAGACCACTGACGCGGCGAACAACCTCGCCAAGCGCGATGTAATTGATATCGCTGTAGACGAACCTGGCGCCCGGAGGATTGCGCAGCGGTTCACGCACCAGCCGCTTAATCGCTTCGTCATAACCCGTCCAGCGATCCTGCAAATCAAAGTCGGGCGCGTAGCCGGCACGATGCGTCAGCAGCAGTTCAATGGTGATTCGTTCCCTTCCCTGGCCCTTGATTTCGGGAATGTAATTCGAGAGCGGATCGCTTAGCCTCACTTTTCCGCGCTCAACCAGGATCATGATGCTGGTCGCGGTGGCCACAACTTTCGTTAGACTGGCGACGTCGAAAATCGTGTCCGCAGTCATAGCTTCGCGCGCCGGCTCAACCGCGCGCGCGCCATACGCCTTACGCCAAACAACGCTTCCCTTTCGTGCAACCAAAACCACGGCGCCGGGTAAATGACGCTGCTTAATTTCACTTTCAACTTCGCCGTCGATCGCCGCAAGTTTCTGAGCCGAGACGGCAACTTTCGCAGGGTTCGTTCTTGGTAGACCCCCGAGCCGTTTAGTCGGCAGTGCTTGACTGGGGAACGCTGAGGCGAGCAGCAGGACAGCGACACAGTATCTGGCAGATTTAGTCAGCGGGAACCTGGGAAGAATCGGCAGATTGGTCAAGATGGAGACTTCTGGAAAATGGTATGACGGGCTTATTTTGTTTCAGCGTGCTTTCGGTTTCACCGGGACTTGCCGTTGCGCCCTTCCTTGACGATGTCGATCAGAGCACCAAGGCGGCGGTCGGTGTGCGCTTGCGATTCCGCTAACTCCGTTTGCGCCTGAGCTAGTTTTGCAAATCGTTCTTCGTTTTTTATCTGCGCGTCGATCATGATGGTGATCTTGTCGTCTTGCTGGCGCAGCTCGCGGCGCGCGCGGAGGCCGGCGCGCACCAGCAACTTGGCAATGCGCTCGAGCCGATCGAGTCTTTCTTCAGCCTTCTTCATGAATCTTCACCCCAAGATAAAACAACAAGTGCTTCTTTGTCACCCCTATTTCCCGGGACCGCGGGCGTCTCACCCGCAGTTGCTGCGTGAACACACAACGTTGAGCCATCGGATTATTCGCGCTCCGCGCTCATTGCGGGCGGGACACCCGCGGTCCCCAGGATTAAGTCTCCGCGTCACTGGACGACCCGCTTGAGTTGAATCCCCGTACCCCGCGGATAAAGACCGGGCAACGAAATCGGCAGTTTGCCGGTGACATCGATCTGGCCCATTAACGCCCGGGCCGCCGCCTGTTGCAGGCTCGGCATGTCGCCATACGCAACTATATACGTGCGGAGCTCGGGAAAGCCTTGCAGCAGATAAGGGTTTCCAAAACTGATCCCGACAACCGGCGTTTTGTTCGTTATTAGAGTCGCCAGCGCTTTCGCGCCAGGGTCAGGCAGGCCAACGCTGCGCACCTGGCCGGACCTCACGCGGCCGTAGAGCGAGGCGATGATCACGTCAGCGTCTCTAGCTCGTTCCAAAGCTTTCTGAACTTCCGCATCGCTTGAACGATCGTCGAGCACCAGAGTCTCAATCTTGCGTCCCGATCCCGAGATCGCGTCAACAAACGCGTTGGCGATCCACAAACGATCGTCGCCGTTGGTGATAGCGAGGTTAAAAATGCGGCCCCCGGGTTTCAGAGATCTCAACGGGACGAGCTTGTCGTCGTTCTTAACCAGCGTAACCGCGTGCTCGGCTACCTCGCGCGCAAGGTCGACAGATTCCTTGCCGGCCACGTTTCGGTCGATCGCATCGAGCGGAGTCATCCTCTGTTTGACTAAACCGAGATCGTATTTCGCGGCGAGCACGCGACGCGCCGATTCATCGATGCGTTGCTCCTTAAGCCGGCCTTTCTTCACTGCCTCACGCACGCCGCGAAGAGCCGCGTCGGGGTCGGCGGGCTTCAGCAAAAGATCGGCGCCTGCTTCCAGCGCGCGCACGGAAGCTTCTTCCTGAGTGAAATAGAGCGTCAGACCGCTCATGCTCATCGCATCGGTGACAATCAGACCGTCGAAGCCAAGATCGCGCCGCAGGATGCCGTTCATCACCGGCGAAAGCGATGTAGGCATCGTTCCTTTTTCCACTACAACTTCGCCGCCTTCATCCGTGTCAATCGGCTTTAACTTGACATCGCGCGGCAAGGGCACCACGGCGGTGGGATCAACTTGCGGCATCCCTATGTGGCCAGTCATGACGGAACCCACTCCCGACTGCACCGCAGCGCGAAACGGAACCAGCTCGATCGCGTTTAGTCGTTCACGACTGACGTCGATTTCCGGTAAGCCGCGATGCGAATCAGTTGCCGTGTCGCCGTGGCCGGGAAAGTGTTTCGCCGTGGCGATCACCCCGTTGCTCTGCGCGCCCTCGACGAAGGCGGCAACAAAGCGGCCCACTGCCACCGGATCCTCTCCATAAGATCGAACATTGATTACCGGATTCGCGGCGTTGTTGTTAACGTCGGCCACCGGCGCATAAATCTGTTGCACGCCGAGAGCGCGCGCCTCCCGCGCGGTTAGCGCGCCCTGACGCCGCGCGTACTCCGGGTTATATGTAGCGCCGACTGCCATGTTCCAGGGAAGATTTACTGTGTCGTCGAAACGCATTCCCGAGCCGGCTTCGAGATCCGCGGAGATGAGCAACGGATAACGCGCCAGATTCTGCATGCGGTTTACGAGCACAACCGATTCATACACGGGTCCACGAAACAGAATGATGCCACCTACGTGGTTGTCTTCAACCTGGTGGCGCAGCGCTTTGAAAGCATCGCTGTCCTGATTCAGGAAAGTGGCGTTGACGGCGACGCAGATCAACTGCCCGATTTTTTCGTCGAGCGACATGCGTTGTAATTCTCGGTCGGCCCATTTGAGCGCGTCCTTAGTTGGCTTCGAAGAATACGGTTTGACATCTGGTGTCGTTTTCGCGTGCGCTGCCGTAGCTGCCTGCCAATGGATTAGTGGCGTGACCACAAGCATGGCCAAAAGAGCAACCGAAAAGGAGCGTCGGATAAAGATGAACGATTTTCTTTTCATTGTTAGTTAGTCTTACGAAAGCAATCTCTAATCAAATGAATGTCAATTAGCACAGACTTGAATGTCTGCCAAGCAGCGGGGGCAAGCCCACCTTCCCAACCAGAGAGCCTCCCTTCAAAGTTTCTTGAATCTGACCATGAGTGCCCTTCAATCAAGAATTAAAGGTCATTTCAAATAAGCTCGTGGTTGGGAAGGCGGGCTTGCCCGCGCTGATTGGTTGAATTCATGCATTAGTATCAAGCACTCGGAGAAAGCTCGTTCCGCCGTTCGCTGGGAGCGGGCGCAAAGGCAAACCCGGCCAGCCACGCCACCAGGAAAGTTATCAAACTGCCGATGAGCACATACCATGTCCAGGCGATTGGCGTCCAGAAACGGATGTAAAGCATCACCACCATGCTGGTCAGCATTCCTATCAACGCCGGCGGTTCGCTGACGCGTCGCAGGAATGTTCCTACCAGGAACACACCGAGTACCGGACCATTGATCAGCGACGCCACCGACAATGCCTGGTCCAGCGCGGAACGATTCTGGCGCATCGCTATCAGCGCCACGCCGATTTGAATAACGCCCCACAGCAGCGTTAACCAATGAGACACGCGCAGGTAATGTCTGTCATCGCGCTTCGGTCTGAACGGCTTGTAAAGATCGTTTACCGCAGTCGCCGCAATTGAGTTAAGCGAAGACGAAAGCGCCGCCGCAAAAATTGCGGCCACCACCAGCCCGGATAAACCCGAGGGCATAAACTTTGTGATGAAGTCGGGAAAGACGCGATCGCCGCCGACCGCCTGAAACGCGCCCCCTAGTCCTGAGGTCGGAAGCGTCGCGACGCCCGAGGCCAGCGTGCCATAAGCAGGATCAGTGTATGGCGCGTAAAACGCGAACAGCAGCACGCCGATAAACAGGAAACCAATAAACTGCGCCAACACAACTGCACCGCTACTGAGTAGCGCGGCGGCGGCGCGGCGCGGCTTGTCGGTGCAGAGATAACGTTGCACCAAATATTGATCAGTACCGTGCGTGCTCATCGTCAGGAAACATCCGCCCAGCAGCCCCGCCCAGAGCGTGTACGTTTTCGTAAAGTCAATTGGCAAGGTGAAACTGAGAGTGCGATTCGTAAAGGGAGCGCTGAAGGCGTAAGCCGTCGGCCTTATTCCGAAATCAATGAAGTTAAACTTGTGATACTGCTCGCCGAGATTGATAGCCTGTCCCCAACCGCCCTTGATAGCCATGATCAGGACAACGCCAGCCATCGCCGCGCCCGCCAAATAGATTCCCAACTGCACCACCTCGACCCAGATAACCGCTTCCATGCCGCCGAAGTAAGTGAAGATGATCATCACCACGCCGAGCAGTATCACTGAACCAATCACAATCGTTTCCGCATTCGCCTGCGGTTGAAAA
>JBGQJH010000232.1:0-4947 GCA_041498935.1 Pyrinomonadaceae bacterium
CCAAGGTGCAAAAGTCCACGTGTTCAGCGCGGCTACAGCGATGCTCCCTTACCTTTGAGAATGCTGGGGCTGCACGAACTTCTTTGCAATCGATGCGGCCAGGAGTTCAAGGGCTTCGATCCCTTTGCCCGGTTTGATAGGGAACCATCCGTCGAGATGGAGTCTCCTGGCGACCGGCGCCGCGCCCCAAGATACACATTGCACGTGCCAGCCACCATATCGCTAGTTGAAGGCGAGGCCCGATCTGGAACCGTATCCTATACGCAACCCTCCCGGGGTCACTGCGAGTCCATTAGTGAGCGCGGGATGACCTTGTCTTTTGTCGGCACTCGTTTTACGAGAGAGGAGCTATCCCGTA
Organism: Pyrinomonadaceae bacterium; assembly: GCA_041498935.1. Classification (GTDB taxonomy): domain Bacteria; phylum Acidobacteriota; class Blastocatellia; order Pyrinomonadales; family Pyrinomonadaceae; genus PSRF01. The sequence goes on from JBGQJH010000232.1 coordinate 359, forward strand.
AAGGTTGCCTTCTGTTTGTTAGGGTGGATCTGCCAAATGGCCCGGTTGAAGCGGTAGTCTCAGTGGTCACGCTCGATCGGGCAGAAAGCGATGCCGGTATAGGAAAGTGGATTGCAGGCGTTAGCATCTATCAGATGACTGAAGCGGAGATGGCCCGACTTCGCTACTATCTTGATCGCTGCGCTGACGCACTGGTCGGATAATCACCTGGCACCAGACCGGTCTACGAATTTCCGGGAATCCCGTTCTTATAAGCCTCAGTCTGGCTTTTGTTTTTTCCTTAACTCCCGCAAAATGCCTGCATGACTTTTATCGTCAAGTGGCGGATTCTACTGCCAAAAACCCGCTTCAGATCGCTGGGTATCATACTGGTGATCGCTCTTTCTCTTGCCAACCCGAGTTGTCAAAGCGGAGCAATAGCAAATCGCACCAACAGAAATGCTTCAGAGCGCGAGATTGTTCGAACTTTCGGATATGAGATCGTCCATGTTTGGCCGCACGACCCCAATGCGTTTACTCAGGGACTGGTTTTCCATGACGGCAAATTGCTGGAGAGCACCGGCGAGGTAGGCCATTCGAGTTTGCGCAGGGTTGAGATGGAAACCGCCCGAGTGCTGCAAAAGGTTGACATACCGGAGCCCTATTTCGCGGAAGGGATAACCCTCCTGAAAGGAAAGATCTACCAGTTGACCTGGCAACACCAGGTAGGCTTCATCTATGACGCCTGGACTTTCGAGAAGATTGGTCAGTTCAACTATCAGGGCGAAGGCTGGGGACTCACCAACGACGGTCAATCTTTAATCCTGAGCGACGGCACTTATCGAATACGATTTCTTGACCCGGACAACTTCCAGGTACGGAAAACGATCGCAGTCGGTGACGGCGGCAGCACCGTTGCCGAGATCAACGAACTCGAATACGTTCAGGGTGAGATCTATGCCAACATCTGGCACGCCGATCGGATAGCTCGCATTGATCCGCAGACCGGGCGAATAGTCGGCTGGATTGATTTGACCGGGCTACTCTCGCGCGGTGAGGTTCACGATGAGGAGGCTGTACTGAACGGCATCGCGTATGACGAGACTAATGGCAGACTCTTCGTGACCGGCAAACTGTGGCCGAAGCTTTTTGAGATCCGCGTGACGCGAAAATAGCGCTTGGGATCAAGTAACGTGGTTCTGACCAGAGCGCCGAGCTTAATGAGTTTCAAAACTTATTTCCAGACCTTCTCTTATGCGACGGTGGCCGTCGCGACGCTGGCGCTGCTGTTAGCCGGAGGCCTGTCCGTCTCCCTTGCTGTCTTGTTCTGGCTCTTGCTGGTGGCCGCCTGGAAGTTTGAAGACACGAAGTGGCAACTTTCAGAACGCACCGGCTTGATAGTAGTGCTGCTTTCTATTCCACTTTTCTTCATCGACTGGAAATATCAGCAGAGCGTCGGGGAGCCGACGGGCAGACTGGGTGTAAACGCGCTGGCTCATCTCATCGTGTTTCTCTCCGCCGTGAAGGTACTGCAGACAAAAAAAGACCGTGACTGGGTTTTCTTGTATCTCATTTCTTTTTTCGAAGTGCTGCTTGCCGCCGGCCTGAGTTTCAGCCCCGTCTTCCTGGGTACTCTGACGCTCTATCTGTTGTGTGGCCTCTCCACGATAATTGCTTTCGAGATCCGGAAGTCAAGGCGAGCAATAGCGGTGGCTGAGACCCACCTGCTGGTGCCACCCGATTCGCGCATCTTCAGAAATGCCGGCCGTCGAGCCGGCAGGCGAAACGGGGAGGCCAACCGGCTTCCGCTTGTCGCAGTTGTTTTGCTCGTGCTGATCTTTGTCCTGGCCTTGCCTCTGTTTCTAGTTGCGCCGCGCTCCGGGGCCGCGGCACTCACTCGTGGCGGTGGAGCGCTGACAAACTTTATCGGGTTTTCTGAAAGCGTTACCCTCGGAGAGATTGGGGATCTCAAACGCGACAATGCCGTTGTCATGCACGTGCGTGTCGAGGACCCGCAACCACGGAGCGAGTTCAGATGGCGGGGCATCGCTTTGGATGAATTCACCGGCCGCGCCTGGAAGAAGTCGGCTGCGGCACGACGCCTCAATCAGTTGGAAAACGACAAGGGATTTTTTCAGCTAGGCACAACCGAGGCGCTGCATCGCCTGATGACCCAAACTATTTTTCTGGAGCCAATCGAATCCCCAGTTCTTTTTGCGGCGTCTCGCCCGGTTGCCATCCAGGGCGATTTTCCCTTTGTGCGCGTGGATGCCGAAGGTTCGATGCAGACGCGCAGGCACGAGTTTGAGCGAGTGATCTACAAAGCTATTTCCGACCTGACCGAACCTGACCTCGCCCGGTTGCGAAGCGACGCGCGTCCCTACCCGGCCGCGTTCGAACGCTATGAACAACTGCCAGACTTGCTCGATCCGAGAATCAGCGCGCGCGCGAACGCCATCATCGTAAATGCCCATGCGCGTAATCGCTACGATGAAGCGAAAGCGATTGAATCACAACTGCAAGCGGAATACGGCTATAGTTTGCAGATGAGAGCGAGTGGACCAGACCCGCTGGCCGACTTTCTTTTCAATGTTAAGTCGGGACACTGCGAATACTTCTCCACTGCCATGGCGATAATGTTAAGGACTCGTGGGATTGCCACGCGGGTAGTGAATGGTTTTCTGCCGGGCGAGTATAACGATGCCGCGGGCGCCTATACCGTTAGACAAAGCGACGCCCATTCCTGGGTCGAAGTTTACTTTCCCGAGAGTCAGGCCTGGATAACTTTTGATCCGACGCCGGCTGCCGGGAGAACCGAGCCGGTGCGAAACGGTCTGGCTGGTCAACTAGGCAAATATGCGGAAGCGTTCGAGCTGATCTGGTTTCAATATGTGGTGGGCTACGACCAGCAAGAGCAACGCTCGCTGGCAACCTCCCTACATAACCAATTGTTTGACTACCGCCGTTCACTCGCACAAGTACTTTCGGCGGCGCGGGAGGCGATTACTCTTCGTACCAGAGCGATCGTATTAATTGGTTTCGTTGGCGGCGCGTTCTTCCTGCTGTTGTTCGTAATCAGGCGTGTTCGTCGGTTTGGTTGGCGGCGCGGCTTGAGCTTGTCCAAACGTCAAGCAAACAGGGAGGCTTCATCGGTGGTGTTTTACGAACGATTGCTGGCGTTGCTGGCGCGTCGGGGCGTGAAACGCGATCCGGACCTGACGCCGCTGGAGTTTGCCGGCAAGCTCGATTTCCAGCCGGCCTTATCCATCACTCGGGCCTACAATCGCGTGAGGTTTGGCGGGCAGCAGCTTTCGCCGGCAGAGTTAAAGGAAATCGAGCAGACGCTTGCCGAATTCGAGCAAGCATATAACTAAGGAATCTATGAACAAAGTTGGATTTATTAGTCTCGGCTGTCCCAAGAACCTCGTCGATAGCGAAGTGATGATGGGTCAACTCAAGGCGACCGGGTTTGAGATTACCGCAGACGCCGGGGAAGCTGACACGGTCGTCGTGAATACGTGCGGCTTCATTGATTCAGCGAAAAAGGAATCGATTGAGGCGATCCTGGAAGCGGCGCGATTAAAGTCGGACGGCAAAGCTACCAGGCTCATCGTGGCTGGTTGTCTCGTGGAGCGGTATCGCGATGAGTTGAAGGCATCGCTGCCCGAAGTCGATGCCTTTATCGGCACCAGCCAGATAAACGACATTCTCGCGGTCTGCGATCCGAAGACGGACACACGTTCGCTTCCGGTTATATCGCTTGGCAATCAAAGCTCCACCTATCTCTACGACGAATCGACGCCGCGAGTGTTAGCCACGCCCAGCCACTACGCCTTCATTAAGATCGCCGAAGGCTGCGACCGGCCGTGCGCTTTCTGTTTCATTCCGCAGATGCGCGGGCATTTTCGCAGCCGGCGCTTTGGCTCGATCGTGGCGGAAGCGCAGCAGCTGGCCGAAGAGGGGGTGAAGGAATTAATACTTGTCGCACAGGATTCGTCGCGCTATGGCGAGGACCTGGGCAAGCAGGATGCGTTGGCACATCTGCTGCGCGAGCTGTCCCACACGGATGGCATCGAGTGGGTGCGCGTGATGTACACCTACCCGACGCACGTAAGCGATGGCTTTCTCGACGTCTTAGCCCAGGAACCGAAAGCGGTCAAATATCTCGACATGCCCTTGCAACACGCTTCTCAGAATGTCTTGAAACTGATGAAGCGCGGCGGCAATCGTGCCTCGCTTGAAAAACTTATCAAGCGCGTTCGCGATCGCGTGCCTGGCATCGCTGTGCGCACGACCTTCATCACCGGCTTCCCTGGCGAGACTGAGGAAGACTTCGCGGAGCTGCTGGCATTTGTTAAGAACGTCGAATTCGATCGCGTGGGTGTGTTCACTTATTCAGACGAAGAAGGCACGCCAGCTTACGATCTGCCGAACAAAGTTGGGCCAAAGATCGCAAAGCAGCGTCGCGGCCGTCTGATGAAAGAGCAGGCGCGGATTTCACGGCGACGAAACAAGGCGCGGATCGGTGAAACGATTCGAGTGCTTTTCGAAGGAGAGTCGAACGAGAGCGAGCTTCTGTGGCAGGGCAGGATGGAAACGCAAGCGCCGGA
>JBGQJH010000233.1:0-4944 GCA_041498935.1 Pyrinomonadaceae bacterium
CGCGCCAACTCGACTGCCGCTTCGGTAAGATCCACTCCGGTGTAATCAGCGCCCGCCTCGGCAAACTGAGCTCCATCGGTTCCGAGTCCACAGCCGATTTCCAAAACTTTCAGGCCGCGCGCGCTGGGGAAGTCGGCGGCGTTGGGAATGTGCCACTCCTTAGTGTAGCGATGAGCTTCGATCAGCTCGTAGAAGTGGCGCGTGCCGGGCGCCGCATCAGCAAACTTCACGCCGCAGGGATTCGCCTGCCAAAAAGCGCGCACCCGTTCCTTGAGATTGTCATTTGGATCAGCCATGCGAAGACTGGCTGGAAGGATAGCAAAGCGGAGCGAGGTAGTCCCGTGAGGAAACAATGCTTCTCGTGGAGAGTTATTGTTTATTTCGCCTCCGACACAATTCGCTCGATCAGCTTTGGATCGTCTGGGAGCAGTCCTGACTTTGGCAGACGCGGCGTCAGTGTTGCCCAGTTCTTGTCCATGGCAAACACCTTGCGAAACAACGGCAGCGACTCGTCGACGCGGCCCATGTTTACGAGCGCCACTGCGTGCCAGTAGATCATCTCGGCGCTGTCGGGCACCAGTTTCTCCGCCGCGCCATACTCGCGCAGCGCGCCTTCGTTGTCTTTATGCTCAACCGCGAGGTCGCCGGCGTTCATGTGGTTGTAGGCGCGCTGCAAAGTTACCAGCCGCCGCAGTTCCTGGAGCGGTTGCAGACTGTCGTCCACGCGCAGGTCGAAGATGCGATCCTTCCACGGCTGGCCGGTTGGTTTTCCCGTCACCACGACTATCGCGGCGGATTGGCGGCCGCGAATGTCGCCACCGACAGCTTGCGCAGCGTCCAACGCCGCCAGCATGCGATCGGCCAGATCGCCTTTCGTGTTTTCAAACGCCTGGGCCATCGCCGGCCACACCTTGTCGTTGAGCATCAGATTCGCCTGGACAGAAAAGTTTTTACCAACAAAATGCCCGGCCGCGTAGATATCGTTCTTGCCGGTCCATGCATCCACGCGTCCCTGCGCATCAATCATTGCCACCTGGCGCACGTCGCGGCCTTCGTCGCCCGCGAGCAGAGATTTCAAAGCGTCAGGGCCACTCTTGCCGCTGCGCATTAGTTCCAAACCAAGCTTGCCGTAACTCGGATCTACAAACGACTGCGTGGCTACCGCGCCCACGCCGGCCTCGGCCCAGGGCACTATCGAGCCAACTGAAAACCAATGGGATTGAACGGCAACTCCGAGTTCGCCGGTGGCAGGATCGCGCGCGACGATTGAAAAGGTATGCAGCGGACGCGGCGGAGTAACAAACCCTTCACGCACCGGTTTGTCTTGCTGAGATTGCAAACCGGGAGTGATTGCCAGAATCAGGAGTAAAGCGAAAAGTAGACGCATGAATATGCCTCCAGTAGTTTAGAGGCGGGCGTTGCCCGCCGTTTCAAGAGAAGTCGATCGTTTAGAGGCGGGCTTTGCCCGCCGGTTCAAGCAGCTCAACGCGGCGCCGGCGGGCAATGCCCGCCTCTAAACGCACCAAGGTCCAATCCTTACGAAGGAAACGGATAAAAGGGTGTATTGCGAAAGACCCAAAACGACAGAATGACGACCAACAACATCCAGATGTATTTGGCGTTAAGCCGGGTCCTCTCGAGTGGCTGGCCGCGCACAGCCGCGTTGGTGTAGCGCAGGAGTGCGTAAAGCAAAAAAGGCAACGACAAGACCATCAGCGGATTCAGTTCAAAAGCCGCAACCACGTCGCCATGAAGCAACCGGTGCAGTCCGCGCGTGCTGCCGCAACCCGGACAAGTAAATCCCGTAATCGCGCGGAAGGGACAAACCGGAAAGAAGCCCGTTTTTCCCGGTTCGAAAATAAAGAGATAAGTAGCCCCGAGTGCCAATGTCAACCAAACAAGAGCGACCGTCACTCTCCGATTTACTATCTCAGCAAGCGTCATCAGACAACTAAACTAACACGGCAGCGCCCGGCCGGAAACGGGAGAAAGGTTTCCTCAGTAATGACCTGTGACCTGTTGGATCTGATCGAGTTAAGCATCACAAACATAAAAAGGCTACCAATCTTGGCAGCCTTTTTCTCTGGTTGTCCACCGCCTGATTGATTCGCCGTCAGAACCAACCCTTCCTACCCTGGATATACGTTCTTACAAACTCTTCGTCGGATTTAGTAAGGTAGATGATACCTTCGACTATACCGATGATATTACTCAAACCGCAGGTCAGAAGGCCGATCACCAGTTGAATGACGCCCTCGGTTGTGTAGCCCAGAATAAACTTATGGACACCGGCCCAGCCGAGCAGAATAGCGCAGATGCCGGCAACAACCTTTTTGTCGGCACCCATCGCCTTCCAGTCTACCATTGCTCCTGAAGCGCCCTGGTTAACCGACTGCATTGGTTGATAACCACCAATCGGACTCAAAGGCGCCTGGCAGCTTATGCAGTATTGGGCCGTGTCATCGTTTATCGCGCCGCATTTTGTGCAATATCTACTCATTACATTTTTGCTCCGTGCATTCGTTTACACATCAGCATTTACACATCAGGAATTCCCCAGGGCTTAAAGCCGTCAAGTTGTCGGGGCACACTAATCAGGAATTCTGATGTCGACTGTCCCACATCTTCCAAGCTGAGAATGAACCTTCAGACTGGCTAACGGTTACTCACCACAGCCATGCCAAAAACGAAGATCCACAGGACAATGCCAATAATCCAGGTCAGTACTCCCGCTCCGATCGCGATAAACATGAACATCTTAGCTTTCCTGGAGGCGTCCTCGGCGCCTGCAATATCTCCAGTCGCCAATTTGCCGTTGACCTGCGCCGCGAAGATGATCGACACAACGCCAACTGGTAAACAACAGAATAGCGTAGCCAGGATCGCCGGGATCAGGTAGTTGGGAATGTTCGCCGCCGCACCTGCTGAAGGCGGGGGAGTCCACGGTTGAGACATCTAGAGTTTCTCCTCGGGTCTTCTTAATGAAAGCCTTATTCTGAGTTTAGTTGAACTGCATTCTCACAAGCCGGAGCCATTAGCTGCCTGTGCCTCAGGCAAAATTCTGCGGCGGCGGAGGTGCAACACCATCGCCTTTGCGCTTCTCGAAAATAGCTACTCCAATAACCCCGCCGAGAGTTGCGAGCACGGCCAGAAAAACTGCGCCCACTATCCCCGACACGATCATTAGCAAGACGCCCGAAAAGGGAAGGTGCACGCCGCTTCTGGATAGCTGTTCCTGCATTGCGGCCATTCCAAACAGGATGGCGATTGGCAGACCAAGGATGAGGTAAATGATTCCACCCACAACCCCGGCGAGACCGCCGACCATCGCACCATCGCCCATTTTAACCGGAGTAGGCGAGCTCTTGATGTAAAGGTAAGCAGCTAGCGCGCCGCCCCCAATGCTCCAGATACAACAGCAGTAGTTGACAAACGGAATCGCGGAAAGCACGCCTACGATCAGGCCGCCCAGAAGTGCTGGTTTTAGTTTGTTATTCATTAGATCTCAATTCAGGAATCAGGTTGGAGAAAGCCGGACAAACCACTAAAAATAGGATGGGAATTAAAACGCCCTGCATAACTAACAAAGCGGACTCGGATTGTCAATAAATTTGACTGATTTTGTTTGCTGAACTTCAGTTTGTCGCCAGAACGAGCGGATCCTTTTTGCGAAATCCGGACTGCCCGGCTGAGCCTCCTCGACAAACGATTGTTTGTCGGACATTATTCTTTTATGTACGAATTTGCAGTAGCGCCCGCCGTCACCAGTATTCGGCGTCGCGGTGTCGAAATAGCCGAAGTCTCGCCGGAGAGTCTTGGGTTTGAACTGGAACTCGAGTCGGGGGACAGGATTATTAAAGTGAACGGGCGTCCGGTCCGCGACTACCTCGACTTTCGCTTCCACACTGCCGGTGAGACCGAACTCGTTCTGGAGGTTCGCAAGGCCACCGGTGAAGATTGGGAACTGCAAATTGAGCGCGGCGAAAGCGAAGATTTTGGACTGAGCTTCGAGCAGATCGTCCCGCGCCAGTGCGCCAACGAATGCATCTTTTGTTTTTGCAACGGCAATCCCGCTGACGCCCGGCCGTCACTCTTCATCAAGGACGAAGACGTGCGGCTCTCGTTTCTTTACGGCAACTACACCACCCTGACTTCGATCAGCGAAGACGAAATGCGGCGAATAGTTGAGCAGCGCCTTTCTCCGCAATATGTTTCCGTTCATGCCACCGACCTGGACGTGCGCGCTTATCTACTGGGAATCGACAAGCAGCGCGCCGACATCGCTCCGAAATTGAAACGATTGCTTGATGCGGGAATTGAAATCCACGCGCAGGTCGTGCTTTGTCCGGGAATAAACGATGGCCAGATTCTCCGCCAGACGATAGCTGATCTCGCCGCTGAGTATCCCCGCATCACGAGCGTGGCGGTTGTGCCGCTGGGTCTGACGCGTTACAACACCGATTCGCGGCTGACTGCCGTCACCCCTGACTTCTGCCGGCAAATAATCGTGGAGGTTACGGCCATTCAATCAGATCTGCGCAAGCGCCTGGGAACGACTTTCGCTTTTTTGGGCGACGAGATCTACCTTCGTGCCGGAGGCGCGGTGCCCCCGCGATCACACTATGGCGATTACCCGCAGATCGAAGACGGCATCGGCATGGTGCGTTCGTTTAAGAACGAGTTTGCCGCCTTACTAAAACGCCTTGAGCGGCGACCACTGGCGCAGCCCGGGAAACTGCGCGGCACCCTTCTAACAGGTACGCTTTTCGCGCCAGTGTTCAAGCCTCTGATTGAAAACTTGAACGCGCGCGTTGGCACCAGGTTGACAGTGGAAGGAGTTGAAAACAACTACCTCGGCGGCGATGTCTCCGTGGCCGGCTTGCTCACGGGCGGCGATCTTGTCGCGGCGCGGGAACGCATTAGTGGTGACTTTGCGATCATTCC
>JBGQJH010000234.1:0-4918 GCA_041498935.1 Pyrinomonadaceae bacterium
CCTACGACTTACTCCGCTGGTTGTTCCGGATATAAACGCGACCAGATCCAATAGACTGGCAGCCCAAGCGCGATCAAGCCGATCCCGGCGAGTGGCGGATTGCGCGCCAGAATTCCCAGTCCTGAAAGCAGGTGGCCTTGCATAATTAGCTCCGCACCGTTCGCGGCATCGTCGCGAACTCCCAGAAGTGTGGTCCCAAGAATCAATGCGGTGGCTAACAGGAAAAGTATGGGGACGACGGGATAGCCCCAGGCGCGATAGGGACGCTCTGCGTCCGGCAGCTTGCGGCGAAGAATAAACACCGCTGCGGTCACCAGTCCGTAAAAGATCCAGAGACCGAAGATGGCGTAGTCTGTCAGGATGTCAAACGACGATGAAAACATGATGACGAGTATGCAAGCCCAGACGGCCTGGACGACCAGAGCACCGGTGGGAACGTGTGTGCGCCGCGACACTCTGGACAAACTGCGCAGGAACAGCCCATCGCGCGCCATCGCGTAAGGAACGCGCGCGCCGGTGAGAATCGAAGTGTGAAGCGTGCCGAAGGTTGATGAGAGAAGCGCTGCCGCAATGAAACTGATTGCGAGAGGTCCGAGAAATTGCTTCGCGACCTCCGTGGCGACCGACGACTTCGTCGAAATGCTGGCTATGTCAGTAGGTGAGAGCGCGTAAAAATAGGCAACATTGGCGAGAAGATAAAGCGCCATGATCAGAATCGTCCCGCCTATCAGCGCACGCGGAAGATTTCGCCCCGGATTTTGAACTTCTCCCGCAACCAGCGTTACGTTGTTCCATCCGTCGTAGGCCCACAAAGCTCCAAGCATGGCAGCGATGAAGCCGCCGAAGCCAAAGCGCGCCGCCGCGCTAACGCCTTCACAGGTGCCGCCGACATTTGCCATCAACAGATGTGACCAGTCAGCGCTGCGCGCAAACAGAAAAGCCCCGATGCCTACCAGCAACACGAGGCCAATCTTGATTCCCGATAAGAACGTCGCTACGCCACCGCTAACCCGGACCGCAAAACAGTTGATGCCCGTGACGATCAGGATCGATGCGAGGGCAACCACCTGTAGTTTCCCGAAGGGGACAGGGTGGCCCAATGCAGTCGTCGAGAAGAAGTCGCCCGCAAGTGCTCCGCCAATCATGATGTTTAAGAACAGAGCGAATTGCACGCCGAGAGCGGCCTGAGAGCCGGCTTTACCGATAAAGAAGGACATCCAGCCAAACAAAAAACCCCAGGTGCGACCGTACGCTTCCCGCATGAAGACATATTCCCCTCCGGCTCGCGGCATCATCGCTGCCAATTCGGCATAGCTCAAAGCACCAGCAAGAGAGAGAAAACCGGCCATGACGTACACGGCGATTACTTTGCCGGGCGTGCCGACGTTGCAGGTCATCACGCGGGCCTTAAGAAAGACGCCAGTGCCGATCACGTTTCCGACCACAACCGAAATCGCTGCGATTAGACTCAGGCCGCGAACGAGTTGCGTTTGGTTGGGTTGTTGCATGGTGACTTTTTTTCGGAAAGTGGACCCGCTTGCCTACCAGGGTTTCTTTTCACGCCGCCCGTCGGGTTCTGCCTCTGCCTTTAAGAGCTTGCGCAGCCGCTTCGCCAGTGACCACTGCGCCCTCCATGAAGCCTTGCCAGTCGGCCAGGTGCTCTCCTGCAAACAAAACTTTGCCGTGTGGTTGTTGCAAAATTGGACGCAGCGTGAACCATTGTCCCGGCCGGTACAAGGCATAAGCGCCCTGGGTGTAAACGTCGCGCTGCCAGGCCATCGACTGAATATCAGCTGCGAGTTCGGGCGCCCGCTTATCCAAAGGCAAAAGATCGCGGGTAATGATCTCAGTGCGCCTGCGGCTATTTTGCGCGGCCAGCACGTCGGCCTTTTCACCGATCGCATAGCTGCAAAGGATGCCGCGTTTGCCCGGCTGATCTTTGGTGCTGTGAAAATAATAATGAGAGGTCACATCGCTGACGAGCGAGAAGTCTTCCGGACCCCAGAACCGTTCATGAAACAGGACCTGGTTCTTGACGATGCGCGCGTACTGGAGTTTCTCGGCGGCCGCACTGTGGGCCGAAGGAAGTGGCGGATCGAAGATAATCTTATCGAGAATGCGCGCGGGCACGGTACAGATGCAGGCGTCCGCAGAAAAGTCTCTACCGCCGGCAGTGACTATGACCTGCCCACCTCGTTGGGCAATTTTTTGGACACTCATGCCTGTATGGATTGAAGCGTTGCCAACCCGGGAAGCCAGCGCATTTACCAGACGCGAGTTGCCGCCTTCCAGCTTGAAATCCATTTCGTTTGCCGGACTGGATTCAAAATACTCGGCCGCAGCGGCATAGGCCGATACCATCCGAATTGTTTCGCCGAAATCTGTGCTGTCTTGCAAATCGCGAAGTAACAGATCGTCTTCGGAGAAGCCTATGTCTCTCAGCCAGGTCCACCAGTCGTATTGATCCAGTCGCACGCGATCTCTCTGTGTGTAACCTTCGTAAGTCTTCTTAAACTTTGCAAAGGCGGCTTTCGCTTGTGGCGAGAAATCCCACTGGCCCGGTCGTTTCACCAGGCCATCCTGCATGAGCCACGGTTCGAAGCGATGGTCTTTCAGCGGTATTTTGAAATCATGGCAAAGCGCTTTCATGCGTTCATGACTCGCGCCTACCCATTCGCCTCCGAGTTCGCACACCAGTTCGGGATTCTCTTTGAAGTTGAAAGAAAGGACGCGACCCCCGATACGTTCTCGGGCTTCCAGCACCGTGACGTTCCAATCTCCAAGCGCATAAGCAGCTGCCAGGCCCGAGAGACCGGCGCCGATGATGATGCATGAATAAGCGCGGCTTTGAATGTAGGGGATGTAGGGGACGTGTGGGCTGAAGACAAGCGGCGCCGCGGCGGCCACGGCGGCAGTCTTCAAAAACTCGCGTCGAGTGCTTGTCCTGGTCTTTTCAGATGGCGGTCTTACCATACATCCCCGGTTAACAGGTCTTCATAAGTATCACGACGCCGGATCAGATCCACTTTACGATCTTCTCGGATCATCACAGCCGCAGGCAGCGGCCGGCCGTTGTAGTGAAACATCTGCGCCAGCGAGTAGGCGCCGCAGTTGAGCAGCGCCAGCACTTCGCCCGGCTGGACGTTCGCCGGCAGTTTTCGATAGTCAGGCAAACGTCCCTGACGCTCGATGTCGAAATAAACATCGCCAGAGTCGCACAGCGGTCCGGCAACTTTGTAATCGCTCTCATGCGGTTCACCGGCGCGGGTGGCCGAGATGGTGTGGTAGTACCACTTGTAATTATTCATCGAGAGCATGATGTTGTAGCCGGCATCTGTCAGCAGCCACACGTCGCCGGTCTCGGGGCGTTGCTTCATGTTGAGAATAGTTGTCAGCACGAGGCCGGCATCGGCAATGATGCTGCGGCCGGGCTCGAGCAGTATCGTCGTCTTGTCGAGCAGGTGTTCCGCCTGGGCGGTGCGCGCTGACTCGCGGGCAACGCGCAGAGCTTCCGAGAGAACCATTGCAGGCTCGAGGCTGGCGCCCAGCATATCGCGCTCGTGTTTGGGGAGTTGATCGGCCTGCGAGCGGTCGCGCAGGTAGTTAACCGGGATGCCGCCGCCCAGGTTGATGTGCTCCAACGTGTGGCCCGTCTCGCGATGAATGGCGACGAGATGTTCCCACATGCTGCGGAAAGCTTCGGCGAAGGGTTCGACGTCCGGCGTTTGCGAGCCGACGTGTATATGAATGCCGCAAACGTGGATCAGGTCGGGGTTCTGCAAGCTGCGCCGAAAAGCCTCGAGAACTTCCGACGAGGAAATGCCAAACTTCGAAGTCAACAAGGCTGTCTGCAAACCCAAATGCGAACGCGTTCCTATTTCCGGAACGAGCCGCAGGGCGATGCGCGCGGGTCGTACGGGCACGGCCTGCCGTGCCCCTACCCTCTTAACCGCCCCTTCAACCAGGCCGATTTCATAAATCGAATCGACATTGATCGCATAAATGCCGGCCCGCACGGCTTCGTCCAGTTCGCCGGCGCTCTTGCTGGTGCCGTTGAAGATAATCTGGTCGGGGCGGAAGCCGGCGCGCAACGCCTTGAAGAGCTCACCACCGCTGTTGACCTCGATATCGATGCCCGTCTCCAGCACCGTCTTGAGCACTGCCATGTTCGAGTTTGCTTTCGAGGCGTAGAAAAAGCGTATCGGATGTTCGACCGACCGGGCGGCCGATTTTAGCCGGCTGATATTGGAAGAAATGCGTGGTTCGGAGAAAACGAAAAGAGGGGAATCGTATTTCCGGACCAGTTCCAGCGCGTCTGCACCGTTGACGGCAAGGTGGCCATCGCGCACCTCGAGAAAATTTGGAATTGTCCAGGCTGGAGTTGAAGATACAGCCGTCATCGACATCGCTTGAGTTTTCTCCGCAGAAGGCAATTAGAACTTTTGAATTCGAGCGAAGATAGACTGGCGAGAGAAGTGCGTCAAGTTAGTTCTACTATTGTTTGTGACCCTGTTCGTAGCGCGTACCGCTCCGTTAGGAGCCAAGGTTTATGGTTTATTGATATGGCGGAAACCCACAAACATGCAGTCGGGATTTGCAGTTCCCTCCGGCAGATCCCGACTGGTTCCCATCACGAACTTCTCGTCTAAAAAAATCGTGCCTACGGCGCTGCGTCGGCCTCGCATCTGCGGTGCAGCTGCCCGCAGGCTCACGGTAGATTGAAACCGGTCAACGGATTTCCGTAGAAGCCGTCGGTCCTGGCGGCAGCCGCGTTCCACTTGTCCACCGTGCCGATCACTTTTACCGGAAGAATCGCTTTGTCGGTGCTAATCTTGTTTTGTTTAGCGAGGCCATTATCGGTGAAGTTTCCGTTGGCAATCGTAAACTTAGTTTCGCGCACCTGGTCACCTTTATAGAA
>JBGQJH010000235.1:0-4882 GCA_041498935.1 Pyrinomonadaceae bacterium
CGGCGAAGCCATTCGCCAATTCCGTTACCCGGCGCGACTGAAGCTGCCAGTGGGCGAACAAACGATCGCTGTCTATCCCCGGCGCGATTCCCGGAGACCCCACACTTTTCAGAGCCGGGCTCGTTACGTAATCCGTTCCGTAGAAATTCTCTGCGTAGCTCGCGACCGTCACACCGAGCCGGTTGAGATTGAAGTGGGCGTTGCGAGCCTGCATTGGATCCCAGGTCCACTTGATAAAAGTTCTTCCTTCCTGGAGTGCGCGCGCTCGCTGGCTCCACTTTAGCTGCGCGCCCACGCCCTTGTTCTGATACTCAGCAGCGACTGCCATCATGTGTGAATAGCCAAAGATCTCATTACTGCCGCGCACGGCCACCAGGGTGTGAACGAATCCGACCAGCCGCTCGTCAACGAAGGCGCCCAGCGTCCAGCCACCGGCCTGCCGCGAAACGATTAAGTGACGCCTCGGCGAAATTTCGAGCTCTGTGAGTCCAAACACTTCGCGCTGCAGCCGCACGCAGCCATCCAGCTCATCAATTGCGGTGCATTCGCGGATTATGATGTCTGCCATCGTCGGGGGCTTACCACCAAAGATCGTCAGGATGGAATTGTTGGGTGTATATAGCTCGCCAATCCACCGACTGACTAAGAAATAGATTTTCCATCTATCATTTCTCAGTTGCCATTTTTCATTTGAATCCGGAACAAGAAGGAATGCGATGACCAATGGAAAATGTTAAATGAGATATGGAAAATCTTCCTGCTGTTCGAGTTTTCCCTGATCCCTGAAGCCGTCTCGATCTTGGGCCGCCTCAAACCTAAGCCTTGGGCGGGCCCGCCGGCAGCTCAATCAATGTTCGCAGACCGCCTGACTGGCGATTCTCAAGCGTTACCGTGCCGTTCATTACCTCGAGCAAGCGCCGGCCAACGATTATGCCAAGCTCGTTGAGGTCAGTCTTTCCCGCTCGCGGTGTTTCTTCCGGATCGAAAACGCGCAACATGTCTTTTATCGGCTCGCCCTCATCATCGATGTGAACACGGAGAAAGAGCCCGTCGAGCTCAGCGTAAGTAGTGACACACTGCCCTTCCCGGCTCCGGCTAACTGCCCAGGCAAGGAAAGTGTAAAGCACCTGCCGCAAGCGTCCCTGGTCAGAGACAATGGTTACTTCCGGCGTGCGTTTGCATTCAATTCTCACTTCCCGCTTCTGCGCCAGCCGCGTCACGGCAGTGCAGGTCTCGCGCAAAGTCTCAGGCAGGGAAAACTCATGAAGAAAAAGCTCACCTGGCCCGGCTTCGAGACGAGACAAGTCAACAAGCTGATTGAGACTGGCAAGTAGCTGCATCCCGGAGTTCTGAATCTTTTGACAGAAGCGCTGTTGGGCCTCAGTCAACTTTTCCTGATTGAGCATGATCTCAGTGAAGCCGAGTATCGACGTCAAGGGCGTGCGCAGCTCATGCGACATTCGCGCCAGAAAGAGTGAACGATAATGCGATACGTGTCGCAACTCTCGATTCGCTTCTTCAAGTTCGATCGTCCGTAGCTTTAGTTGCTCGATCAGATCAGCAACGCGTTCGTCGTCTGCCGGCTCGACGTTAGTCTTGTTTCCGTAATTGCTTGTCGGACTATCAGCCACTGTTTTCTCGGCCCTGGGAAAAATGGATCGTTAGATGCCGAAGCTAACAAGCTCCACGCTCGAATGCGACTCAATTGTCTCGGTGAGGCCAATATAAGACTGCACCAGATGCGTGTCAAAGCGTTGCTTCTTTTTTAACTAAATCGTGCGTTATCATGCTGTTCGACAAAATTCATAGTTTGTCGCACCAGCCAGAAGCCCGACCCCGGGGAGCGCCGCAGCCGGCGTGGGATGGCCGGTTAGGGAGGGGTAAGGAGAAGTGGCGCCCGTTGCTAGCGCGCGGGCTTCCGCCAAGAACAGAATCAAATGAAGGGGAATTTTACCGATCAACCTCTCGTGGAGCTCATTCGCGAGATTTCTTCCAAAGGTTTCTCCGGGACATTGCGGATCGAGCACGAGCGCGCGCAAACGGCCATTTATTTTGAGGGTGGTGAAGTTGTCTATGCGGCTTCGAATCTGCGCACGCTTCGTTTGCGCGAGTATCTGAAGCAGCGAGGCATACTCTCAGAAAAGGAGCTCGCGAGTCTGGGAAACAATCTCTCCGACCTGGGCCTGGCGGCGGCATTGTGCGCCAACGGCAAGCTCAGCCGGAAAAAGATGGACGGCCTGCTAACGATTCTGGTGGCGGATATCCTTCGCGTCGCGCTGCTGTGGACAGAAGGCGAGTGGGACTTTGATTCACGCGCTCGCCTCAATGATCCGGTTCGCGTGAAAGTGGACACTGCCAATCTGCTCAGGGAGGCGGCGCAGAGAATGCCCCTGAAGTTGGTTTCGCAGCGCTTTCGAAACCCGGGCGAAACAATTTCGCGCGCTTCCGAGGTTTCCCGAATGAGCAACTTTCTGCCGGCGGAGAGTTTCGTTCTTTCTCGCCTCGACAAGCCCACCAGGCTTGAGGATCTGGTTGCGCTTAGTGGACTGGGTGAGCTCGAGGCCCACCGCGTGATTTACGGCCTTGCTCTCAGCGGGCTGGTAAAACGTGAGCATTGGCAAAATGCCTTTCGTACCGGGCCCGCGAAAACAACCGAGCAAACCAGCACCCCGGTCGAGCTGGAGATACCTTTGAGCGAACCGGTCCAAACCGAGACTCGTTGGACGTCGGTAAGCGATGAAGATGAGGACGTGGAAAAGTTTTTGCTCCGTCTAAGCCAGGTGACCAACTTCTACGAAGTCATAGGGCTGCCGGCAACTGCCGGGACTAACGAAATCAAAGACGCTTACTACGCCCTGGCTCGTCGTTACCACCCCGACCGCTTTCATCTAAGGTCGGGGACGAGTCTCCACGCAAAAATTAGTTCGGCGTTTGCCCGGATTACGCAGGCCTACGAAACGCTGACTGATCCGAATGCCCGCCGGACTTACGATCAGGCCATGGAAAGGTCCAGGCGATTCTCAGAATCTGCCGCGAAACAAAGCAAGGTAGAACCCATCGCTGAGGCAACCAACGACTTCGAATTTGAACCGAGCGCCTCCGAGACAGACACTGGCCGCGCCGAATACAATTTCCGCGAAGGGTATGGCGCCCTGCAACAGGGTCGAATCAACGCCGCCGTTACTTATCTTGCTGCTGCTTCGCGGCTGGCTCCCCAGGAAGCGCGTTATCGCGCCTACTATGGCCGCGCACTTGCTGCCGGCGAGAAGACGCGTAGACTGGCCGAGAGTGAGATCCAGACAGCCGTTAGACTTGATCCGGCAGATGCCGACTTCCGCACAATGCTGGCTGAATTGTATTTCGAATTAAAGTTTCACCGGCGCGCGCAAACGGAAGTGGATCGAGCGTTGGCGCTTGATCCGAATAACGCGTTGGCGCACTCGCTGTCGCGCAAGCTTGAAAAGTCTCGCAAAGTGGGATAGCCGGGTCGGTTGATTTGTCAGTACGCGAGAGCCGTGGTTCTATAACCGTTTAAGCAAAGAGGTCAAATGCCAGCACGTCACCTCAACATTGAAAGGGATCGCGCCGCGCGCGAGGCTTACCTGCAATTGGCCGCCGCGGCCGATCGATTCGAGCAGTATGCAAACCCGCACGCTGTTCGCATTGCCGCAATTGCCGACGCACTTGCCAGGGCTTTTCACATGGCGGCCCAGGACCGGAAATCGCTTCGCACGGCCGCGCTCATGCACGATTTTGGCGAAGTGGCAATGGAACGGGACTACCTGCAACGCGCCGGCTCGCTGACAGATGAAGAGCGGGTCGACCTCGCGAGGCATCCCGTGGTTGGCGAACAGGAAGCCGCGCGCGCGAGCGCCGATCGGGCCGGGCAACTGCTGGTACGCTGGCATCACGAGTGGTGGAATGGTTCCGGTTACCCTGATGCGTTGAAGCAGCATGAGATTCCACTGGCCGCACGAATTCTGCGCCTGGCGGATTCGTATGCAGCGCTGACCGATGCGCGGCCTTTTCGACCGGCAATGAGCGAGGCAGAGGCGCGCGAACAGATTATCGAGCGCGCCGCGATCGAATTCGACCCGGCACTGGTAACCGTGCTGCTTTCGCTTCAGGACCTGGAGGAGCTGAGATCTTTTGCCACTACTGAAGAGGCTGTCGTCGCGACCGCAACTGACGACAGCTTTACCCTGTTTTCTTCGTTCATGAGGTGAAACCCTTTGGAGTCCAAGCCAGGAAACTCTGTTTAAGTACTTTCCACGCGCAGCGTCGGTAGCAGCAACCCAATGACTTACATCGCATCCGCAACTTTTCCGAACGGCTGGCTAAACTTCGAGCTTAGCGTCTTGCGGCGTTTGAAGTTTTCTTCCATCGCGCTTCCCTTCACGGGCGAGCCAAACTTGTGCGCTCAACTTAAGCGTTGGAAAGTGCGCGTGGCGGCAAACGATCCGATGGTCTGGTCATTCACCAAAGCTACCGCCCTGATTGAAAACGATTCCGAGCGTCTCAGTGAAGCTGAGATCGAGGGGATACTTGACGATGCCTACGTCCCGCGCGAGCGCCTGGATAACCCTTCGCTCTTAAATTGGTTCAATGAAACTGACGCCTGGTGGTTTGACAACGTGCGTTTCAATGCCGAACGACTGGACCAACAATACAAGCGCGCGCTCGCTTTAACGCTGGGCCTGATGGTCGGTGACTACGTCCTTTCCTTCAACGCGGACAGCCGCCATCTGCGCGAGCCTTTATCGCTGTCGCGCGTGTTCAGGCAGTTTGCCGAGACCATTCCGTTCCCTTACGACAACTCACTGCGCAGCAAAGCTACCAACCAGGACTTACGCGCTTTCGTTGCCGAACGCCGCCATACTGA
>JBGQJH010000236.1:0-4882 GCA_041498935.1 Pyrinomonadaceae bacterium
AATTGCCCTTCCATTTGATCGAATGAAGTCGATTGCAGGTATGGCTTAGGCTGACGGTCGCCAGACAGAGGTACGAACCAGAGCCCTACCTTCATTTTGGAGTTCGAATAGTCGTAGTTTTCATAGAGCGCGAATTGTCCATCCCTGGAGCAGCTCATGACAAACTTTGCAGTACCCGACTCCAGGAGCAACTGGTCATCCCCAGCGCCACTGGCCGGTTTTTCATAAAGGTTTACCGCGCCACCGCCGCTGCGGTTTGAGCTAAAGAGAATTCGAGCGCCATCAGGCGACCATTGAGGACCGAAGTCCCATTGCGGGTCGAACGTCAATCGAGATGAAATGCCGCGCGCGAGATCAAACAACCAGACATCACCGTTCCTTCCGTCGGCGTCCAGCATTTCAACGGCTGCGCGTCCCTGGTCGGGAGAGAGCGCGACATGAACGTAGTTGTCCGGCTCTCCGACCGTTCCCAATTGTTTGCCGGTTCGGTCAAACCAGGTGAGCTGAGACGTCGGGTTTCCGGATTGATAAGTCAGGAGCCCGTTGTCGGAGACGGAAAAATCAAACTCATGGTTTTCACCAACGTCCGCGATTTGATCGGCTATTGTGATTGGCTCGCCCGTCAGCTTCAGGTGATCCGCATCGAAAGGCTGCGCGACCAGCGTACCTTGTCGCACGAAGAGTAAATAGCCAGACGCGTAAGCAACGCGTGAGACAGCAGCATTCAAAAGCGTTTGGCTGTTAGGCGAATCAAGCGAGCCAACTTTGATGCGGTGATCCTCGGTTCGCTCGGCGTCGGCAAGGAAAACAAAATGCCGGCCGTCCGGAAGAAAATAAGGCCAGCGGTGCGCCTCTTCTTTTGCGTCTAACCTGGTCACGACCGCGGGCGAGCCGCCGCTGGCCGAAACCCGACGGAGCCCTTCGCCGCCACCGCTAAAAATAATCATGGCATCGCGGTTCCAGGCGCCGCCTCTGTCTTCGGGAGCCTCGCACAAGGCCTGGGGGCGACCACCGGACGAATCGATCTTGTTAAGTTTTCCGCCAGCAAAAAAACCGAGGAAGCGGCTGTCGGGCGCCCAGAAAGGTGATGCTGCTCCTTCTGTGCCCGGCAACGCCTGAGCGTTTAATGAATCAAGAGAACGAACCCAGAGCATCCGTTTACCCTCAGCGTTGGGAGCGGTGAAAGCAACGTGCAAACCATCGGGCGACACCATAACTTCGGCGAGTTCGGTCATGTTCCTGGGCGGCGTCAGGGCCAGTCGAACTGCATGCGTGTTCGTCTGAGGGCGAGAGAAGTGAGCGAAAGCCAGGGCCAGAGAAATCAATAGAAGTAATCCCGACACTGCAATCCAGGCCACACGTTCACGGTTGATCCGACTGAGCGGCGAGGTAATGACAGTGGCTGCAGTCGATCCGGATTGTCCCGAAAGAGCTTCGAGGGCGAATGCTACATCGCTCGCCGATTGGAAACGACGTTCCGGGCTCTTTTCCAGACAGTGCCATACCAGACGCTGGAGCCCTGGTGAGATCTGCGGATTTGTCGTGCCGATTTCGGGTGGTTCTTCCTTCAGGATCGCGTTGAGAGTTTCAATCGCCGAGTCGCCATGAAACGCCCGCCGGCCTGACAGCATTTCGTAAAGCACCGCGCCAAACGAGAAGAGGTCGGAGCGATGATCCACCGGACGACCACGCGCCTGCTCGGGCGACATGTACCCAGCAGTTCCCAATAAGGTCCCGGGATCTGTATGCACCTTGCGCGTGGCGATGTCGGTTTGAGCGACTTCCTCGCCCGCAGGTTGGACCAGTTTCGCCACGCCGAAATCGAGAATCTTGACGTGGTCGTTTCTGGTTATGAAAACGTTATCTGGTTTGAGATCACGATGGACGATCCCCTTTTCGTGGGCAGCGGCAAGACCGTGCGCTATCTGAGTGGCATAGTCGATAGCCTTGCGTGAGGAAAGCGGAGAGTCATTGATGAGTTCGCGCAGCGTTTCGCCTTCGAGCAATTCCGAGACGACGTAAGGCGCACTTTCATGTGTGCCGACATCGTAAACGACAAGAATGTTGGGATGATTCAAAGCGCCGGCGGCTTGTGCCTCCTGCTCGAAGCGTCGAAGCCGATCGGCATTTTCCGAGAGTGCCGCCGGCAGGACTTTCACGGCTACATCGCGATTCAGCTTCTCATCACGCGCGCGATAGACTTCGCCCATTCCGCCGGCGCCGATCTGGGAGCGGATTTCGTAGCGACCAAGTTTTGTGCCGGGTGCCAAACTCATAGTTACTGACTCAGGCTGCACGAGCAAAGCGGCGTCGAGCCGCGGAACCAGTTAGTACAGTCCGAGTATCGCTTGCACTTGCTGCCGGAGCGCCTGCGCAGTATTCGCGTCGCGAAACGTCGCATGCTCCGGTCCACCTTGGATAGTCATCGTAAAAACGCGATCGTGCAGTTGCGGAAACCTTTTCTCTAACTGGTCGGCCCAGTCCTGCTGTCCGTCCGACCGCCGCGTGTACACCAGAAATTTTGTTCGCGGACTACCCAGACTAACGTAACCAAGAAAGCCCCCCAGTCTAGTGTCCCCAAGCTGCGCTGCTTCCGATTTAGGATCAAAGCCGGCGCCGGCATCAAAAAAGCACGAGCGGTGAATGACGATCAAGGACGGGTTTTGTCGCACCACTTGATCTTCGCGATGCCAGAGCGAGCTGGTGTTTTCTTTTTCGATGACTACGGGAAGGTCTCGCAACACGTCCGTAATGTCATCGGCGTTCGTGCCTCCCTTGTTGCGCGTCTCCGGATCATAAACCCTGTCCGGCAACGGCGAGTCCATTAATACGATTACCGGAGGACCGGACGGCACGGAACGTTTGAACCACGGAGCGCTACCTCGCCATATTACTAGTCCGACAACAACCGCTAGCGCCAATGCAAAGGGCAGCAGACGCAACAGTCGAGTTCTACGACTGGATTGCACGTGGCTCGAGGATGCGCCTGAGACGCCCACACCTGCCTGTGTAATAAGGTCCCCGGTTCTGCTGTTAGGAGCAGTGCTGCGCTCAACTTCAGTAGTCAGCTCAAAGCGTTGCTTCAAGCGGCGGATGTCTGTCAACAACTCGCGGGCGGTCTGGTAACGGTCGTCGCGGTCCTTGGTTAGCGCCTTGGTAACGATCCAGTCGAGCGCCTCCGGTATTTTCGCAGATAGACTCGTCAACGACTTCGGTTCGCGCTCAAGAATCGAAACCAACACGTCACTGTTTGTTTGTCCCGCAAAAGGAACGTGGCCCGCGATCATCTCATAAATAACAACGCCGAGACTCCAGATATCGCTGCGCGCATCAACCGTCTGGCCGCGCGCCTGCTCTGGCGACATGTAAGCAGTGGTGCCCAACACCACGCCGGCGCTCGTTTTGACAAGCGCACGCGTTGCGTCATCCGGGCCGGATTCTCCTGGCTGAGTCAACTTGGCAAGGCCAAAGTCGAGTACTTTCACCAGAGCATCGCGGCGCACCATGATGTTCTCGGGCTTAATGTCGCGATGGACGATGCCGGCAGCGTGCGCCGCGGCCAGGGCCGAGGCCATCTGTTCCGCGATGTTCAGTGCTTCACCGATGTTGAATGGACCAGCGCCGATAAGCGTGCGCAACATTTCACCGTTGACATACTCGGTAGCAATAAAGCGTCGCCCCTTAACTTCTCCGATTTCGTGAATCGTGAGGATGTTAGGGTGGTTGAGCGAGGATGCGGCGCGCGCTTCTTGTTCAAAGCGACGGAGCCGATCCGGATCGTTTGTGAATGACTCAGGAAGAAACTTGAGCGCAACCTTGCGACCCAGTCGTTTGTCTTGCGCGAGATAAACTTCACCCATCCCGCCCCGGCTAATGAAAGAAAGGACCTGATAAGAGCCGAGAGTTTGTCCTGTTTTCAATTTGTTCTCGTCGGCAATCAACTCGGCAGCTGCTTCATAGGCAGGCGAATCGATGAAGCTTCCATCCTTTTCATGTGAGGAGATGAGTGTTTCGACTTCTCGCCGGAGTTCTTCATCGCCACCGCAGGCGTTCGAAAGAAAGACAGATCTTTGCGCCGGCTCGTGCTGAAGAGCCGAATGAAATATCTCTTTAACTTGTTGCCAGCGTTCAGGTGTCATGATCTGTGGCGCAAGTTGCCAAGCCTACTCGATTTATTTTGCTCTAGGGATAGTCTTACCGGTTCCTTCAGCCGCGTAGCGGTGGAATGTTTATAGACCACAGTGCATTGAGAGAAACGTTCGCCCCGTCAGGAGCGAGATGTTTTTCTGTTGCCCGTAAAAGGACTCGAAGGAGTTTGAAATGAGCGCGTCGGGCCATAAACCTCTCGTGCCTACGGCACTTGGAACTACTTCAACTCCATCAACCAAATGTTGCCGGTCGTCTCGGCATATTCATAGACGATTTGATTGCCTAGCGGCGACCATGCTGGATAACGAGCGAACGCGTTCAGCTTTGAATAATGCGTGAGTTGCTTTTCCTCTTTGGTTGTGACCGAGACGGAATAGATGTTCCAAATTCCATCGCGCTGGCCCGCGAAAGCAATCTTACTTCCATCGGGCGACCAACTGTGCGGCCAGCTCAGTCCGTGATCAAAGGTCACCTGGATTGGCGTTCCCCCGCTGCTGGGAATGATAAAGACATGAGCGTCGTTCCCTCGTTTTGTTTCAAAGACAAGAAACTGTCCATCTGGCGACCAGGAGGGGAATCCCATCAGTTCATTATCAAACGTTAGCTGTTTCTGCTCTCCGCCTGTGATGGGAGCTGTCCAGACATTGATTGTTCCGCTTTTCTTTGAGTTGAAGGCGACCCATTTTCCATCCGGAGACAGTGTGACGAATTCCACTCCCTCGCCGAGATCCAA
>JBGQJH010000237.1:0-4861 GCA_041498935.1 Pyrinomonadaceae bacterium
ATCGCGAGCTTGGCGGCAACTTCGATCTGAGGGCTTTCCAACATCGCGCCTTCTATAACGAGGAGGCAGGCCGCGTTGAGATCTACATTGAGAGCACGCGCGAACAAACAGTCGCGATTGGCCAACTCGAGATGGAAGTTGAATTCCGTGAGGGTGAACAGATCCATACCGAGAACTCTTACAAGTATAATTTATCCGACCTTGCAAAGTTGGCGGCTGAAACCGGATTTACCCGCGCGCGCACGTGGTTGGATCAAAGGCAACAGTTTAGTAGCAACCTATTGTTGGCGGTTTAAGAGCTGTTCAAGAGCGGGGGCGAGCCCGCCTTCCTAACCTGAGAGTCTTTCGTAGAAGCTGGCCGCAGTGGGTGTGAAAGCCTCTCAAAATAAGTGTGCTTCTCAATTTAAGTCAGCTCCAGGTGAGGAAGGCGGGCTTGCCCCCGCTCATTGATTGGATTAACACCTCTTAAAATGAGTGAGTCCACCGACAATCCGCTGGTTGAGTTTCGCGATGTAAGCTTTTTCCATGCTGCCGCTTCTGCTCCAGTAATTTCCCAGCTCACTTTTTCGGTTCAGCAGGGCGAGACGCTGGTGCTGCTGGGCGAGTCCGGATGCGGCAAGACCACCACACTCAAACTTATCAATCGCCTGCTGTTGCCGACCTCTGGTGAGGTAAGGGTTGAAAATAAGTCCACAATCGAATGGGATCCGATTCGTCTGCGACGCCGCGCTGGTTACGTAATTCAGGAAGGCGGTCTTTTTCCTCACTTCACTGTCGCGAACAACGTGGGTCTCGTTCCTGCGCTTGAGCGTTGGGACGACGCGCGAATCAAGAAGCGTGTGAACGAACTGCTGTCGCTCGTTGGTCTCGAACCGAACGAGTTTGCCGATCGGTATCCGGGTGAATTGTCCGGAGGGCAGCGGCAGCGCGTCGGCGTTGCGCGCGCGCTTGCTGCCGAGCCGCCCTTGCTTTTGTTGGACGAGCCATTTGGCGCGCTCGACCCGCTGACGCGCGCGAGTCTGCAACGCCAGTTTGCTGAGCTCACCAGGCGCCTGAAGAAGACCGCCGTTTTCGTTACCCACGACGTGCGCGAGGCGTTACTGCTCGGCTCTCGCATCGGACTGATGCACCAGGGGCGACTGCGGCTGCTGGAGACTCCGGAAAACTTTCTCAAGTCGAAAGACAAACAAGCACTCGCGTACATCGAAACTCTCGCCCTCGCTCCAACCGGCTCGCCTGCGGCGGAGGAAAGCGCATGACGTTCTGGCGCTTCCTTCAGCAAAACTGGCCGGAGCTGTTGACGCTCCTGCGTCAACATGTGTGGCTGGTTTTTGTCTCGACCCTGATCGCCGTGGCCATCGGGATTCCCACCGGCATCCTCCTGACGCGAAAAAAATCGCTGCGCAGTCCGATCCTCGGCATCGCTAATGTGATGCAGACAATTCCCAGCCTGGCACTGTTTGGTTTTCTTATTCCGCTCAAATACGTAGGAGGTATTGGCGCGCGCACCGCGATCGTCGCGCTCGTGCTCTACTCGCTGCTGCCGATTATTCGCAACACCGTGACCGGCATTCTGGGAGTTGATCCGAATGTCCGCGAGGCGGCCGTGGCTATGGGGATGACTGGCCGGCAGGTGCTTTGGCAAGTTGAACTACCACTGGCGATGAGCGTGATAATTACCGGCGTAAGAGTCGCGATGGTGATTGCTATCGGAGTCGCTACGATTGCGGCAGCGGTCGGAGCAGGCGGGCTGGGAGTCTTCATTTTTCGCGGGATCCGACAGTTTGATAACAACCTCCTGCTCGCCGGCGCAGTGCCCGCGGCTTTGCTGGCGTTGACCGCGGACTTCGGCCTGGGTCTGCTCGAGCGCCATTTCGCGATAGGTCGCCGGCGAAAACCAGACACATCTTTAGGTTGGGAAAAACTCGCGGTCCTGGCAACATCTCTTATTGCCATTGCGGTAATCGGTGAGATCCTCGCCGACTGGCGCGGTTCGGATTCCTTTACTCATTCAGCGCAGACCGCTCACGTCGTGGTGGGCTCGAAGGATTTCACAGAGTCTGCAATTCTCGCCGAGATCTTGGCGCAGATGCTCGAAGCGCGCGGCGTGGCAGTCGAGCGCAACTTTGAGCTCGGCGGAAATTTGCCGCACGACGCATTGCTGGTGGGAAAGATCGATCTCTATCCGGAATACACCGGCACGTCTTACACGGCTATACTGAAGCACGCGCCGATAACCGATCCGCACACGGTTTACGAGCAAGTCAAGAAGGAGTATGCGGAAAAATTCAACGTGGCGGTAAGCGATCCGCTGGGTTTTGAAAACACTTTTGCGATTCTGGTGCGCGGCGCTGACGCCAGACGGCTGAAGCTGAAAACGATTTCAGATGCGGCGCCTCAGGCGCGCAATTGGCGCGCCGGGTTTGGACAGGATTTCATGTCGCGTGCCGACGGCTATCCCGGTTTCGCCCGGGTCTACGGGTTGAAATTTGTGGAGCAGCCGCGCGAGATGGACCTGTCGCTGACCTACCTCGCGCTTGCTTCCGGACAGGTTGATCTGATTGCCGGCAATTCGACCGAAGGAAGAATCGCGGCGCTGGACCTGGTGCAACTCGAAGACGATCGGCATTACTTCCCGCCCTATGAAGCCGTCTACCTGGTGCGCAGCGATTCACTGGCGCGCGTGCCGGCGCTCAGCGAGGCGCTGGCAAAACTCGCGCGCGCGATCTCGACAGAGGAAATGCGACAGTTAAACTACGAAGTCGATGCTAACAAACGCAGCCAGGCTGAGGTGGTGCGCGAGTGGATCAAGCGCAAAGGACTCGCAGCTCAGTAGTAGGTTTTCAGTCAGGGCTGGTATGAATTATTGTTTTCTCGGAAAGGTTAATCGAAATGCGATTTGCACTCTTGCTGCTCGTGGTCGTTATTGTCATTTACCCCTTCGCCCAGACGACATCGTCTGCTCAAACTCAATCGCCTTCAAAACCGCCTGAGAATGCTTACTTGCTTAAGCCGGCGCACATCTTTGATGGCGAGTCGGCGGAGTTGCATGACGACTGGTTGGTGCTGGTGCGCGGCGAAAAGATCGAAGCGGTAGGACGGGCGAGCGAAATCAAGGCGCCGGCGGATGCGAAGGTAATCGATTTGCCGGGCTTGACTCTGATGCCGGGACTCATTGACGCGCATTCGCACGTCTTACTCCATCCTTACAGCGAAACCGTTTGGAACGATCAGGTAGCGCGCGAAGCCTTGAGCCTGCGCGTGGCGCGCGCGACTAATCATTTGCGCAACACGTTGCTGGCCGGATTCACAACGATTCGCGACCTCGGCACCGAGGGCGCAGGTTATGCGGATGTTGGATTGAAGCAGGCAGTACAACAGGGAATCATTCCCGGGCCACGAATGGCCGTGGCTACCCGCGCGATTGTGGCGACCGGTAGCTATGGTCCAAAGGGTTATGCGCCTGAATGGACCGTGCCGCAAGGCGCCGAGGAAGCCGACGGCGTAGATGGCCTGACCCGGGTGGTGCGTGAACAAATCGGCAAGGGCGCTGATTGGATCAAGGTGTACGCCGATTATCGCTGGGGCGCTGGCGGTACGGCACACGCGACGTTTACGCTGGAGGAGTTGAAGCTGGCCGTTGAGATCGCGAAAAGCGCGGGCATCCCCGTGGCGGCGCATGCGACCAGCACCGAAGGAGCGCGGCGCGCAATTCTGGCCGGCGTCGAAACTATAGAGCATGGCGACGGCGGCACGCCGGAACTGTTTCGACTGATGAAAGAGCACGGCACCGCACTTTGCCCGACACTGTCAGTGGCGGGTGCGAACGCCGAGCGCAAGAAGCTTGTTTTCAAACAGGCGCTGGAAGCGGGCGTGACCATTGCCAGCGGCAGCGACGTTGGCGTCTTCGCTCACGGCGATAACGCGCGCGAAATCGAAGCCATGGTGAGCTGGGGCATGCCGATTATCGACGCGCTGCGTTCGGCAACTTCCATCGATGCGCGCGTGTTGCATATGGAAGATAAGATTGGCCAGATTAAGCTTGGGCTCTTCGCCGATCTAATCGCCGTCGAAGGCGATCCGACGCGCGACATCGCCGCATTGCGACGAGTGCGTTTCGTAATGAAGGACGGCGAGGTTTACCGGAACGACAAATAAGTCTCGGGTCTGGAGTCTTCAGTCTGGGAGTCCCTGAGTCCGCAAAAGAACCGTCAGGTATGACTGCAATCTGGTGCAAACCTGGAGTCCAAACTTAGACTCAAGACTCCAGGGGCTTAGGGACTCACGACTCCCAGACTGAAGACTCCAGACTTCTAAGCTAAGGAGATCAAGATGACATTACTCCAACTAGTTGTGTTGCTTCTTATCGCCGGCGTTTGCGGCGCGCTGGGCCAGGCGATCAGTGGCTTTTCGCGCGGCGGTTGCCTGGTGTCGATCGCGCTTGGATTTATCGGCGCGCTCTTGGGAATGTGGCTGGCACGCCAACTTGGATTGCCGGAACTCTTCGCGATTCAAATCGGCACCACGAGCTTTCCGATCATCTGGTCGATCATCGGCTCCGCACTCTTTGTGGCCGTCATCACACTGTTCACTCGCCGGCGGCCCTGAGCGGGTTTAGACGCTGAAGCGGCGGGCGGGGTCAGGTAAACACAATTCTGCCCGACAGCCAGTGGTGAGGCGGAAACGCTGACTCAATGCTCCCGATATTACAGTTTTGGCTGCGCCAATCCTTACTTACACGTCGTCGTGATCGTGCAAATTAATCCTTCGGGATGGTCATCGCTGTCGTAACTTATGTCGCCTGTTATTACGACTCTCGTAACTCTCCGGTTGGAGTTTCGATGACTCCTGGGATTTGTGG
>JBGQJH010000238.1:0-4838 GCA_041498935.1 Pyrinomonadaceae bacterium
GATGGCCCACTCGCAGGCCTCAAATGCGGCGCGTCGATGCGGGGCGCTGACGGCAATCACGACGCTCGTCTCGCCAATTTCCAGCCGGCCCGTGCGGTGCACGATACCGACATGGGCAATATCAAATCGCTCGCGAGCTTCACGCCCGAGTCGCTCGAGTTCACGTTGGGCCATCGGCGCGTAGGCCTCATAAACCAGATAAAGCGTTCTGCGCCCGCGCGTCCACTCACGCGCGTAGCCATCCAATGTGACCGTTGCACCGCATTCAGGTAGGACAACTCGACGGGCGACGACGCCGACGTCGATGGGCTCAGTGGTTAATTCGAAGAAGTCGTGTGTGTTCTCGTTCGGCTTAGTGGCTTTCAGCGTTGAGGCGGGCGAGACGCCCGCGGTCCCAGGGTCTGCGTCTCCGTGTCGCTGAGTCTCTGTGGCTTTCGGAGCTCCGCCGCTGACCGGCGGAAACACCGCCAGCTCGTCGCCGTCATGCACTTCGCGATCTGCCGTCGCATATTCCTGATTCACTGCAAACAAGAGCGAGCGTCCGAAGCGACGCAGGCCGGGAAACTTCTCCAGCACCTGCTCGAAAGCGTTTGCGGCAGTTGAGTTCCCGTTCAAGCTTAGGTCGACTTCCGTCTGACCCACCGCATCCCGCGCCGCTCCAAAGAAGAGCACCTTGACTGTCATTCCGTTGTTAGTCTTCTGCGCCAACTGATACTCTTTTCCGCGCTCAGCTTTGACCCCTAAATTTTCCATTTTCCATTTCTCATTTTTCATTGACCATTGGTGCCATTAACTCGCGTTCAGCAATAACTCCAACCATCAATGACAAATGAGAATTGAGAAATGAGACATGGAAAATGCATTGTCTGATCTCCGGTCGATTCACGTCCTCTTCGTCGATTCGCCCCGCGCATCACTCCAATTCAATTTTTCTGCCGCTGTGCCCGTTGCCTTTCGCCAGCTCGTGAACTCGCGCCCGTTCTTCGTAACCGGAGACAGCTCGTGCGAGGAGGTCGCGCAAGCGGCGCAACCGCTCAGAAGTTAGACGCAGTTCGAGCAGTTCCTGCTTTACTTCTGTGTCCAGTTCCATTGCTGCCGCTACCAGGAAAGAGAGCCGCTGCGGCTCGGTATCGGCGATGTTGGGCAAGTGTGCTCGCTCGTCGTTGATAGTGCGCACGGCGCGCGCGATGCGGGTGAAGGTTTCGGCAACTTCGCGCGAATTCTCGCGGACCGCATCAATGTCATCATCGTCATCTTCAAAGTAGCTGATCCGCGCCACGAGGTAAGGATCCCCGCGCTCGATATACTCTTCAAGGCGATACCTGATCACACCGATCGTCAGAATGTTTGAGCGCCCATCGCGTAAGGATTGGGTGTCAGTCACTTTCGCCACGCAGCCAATACTACCCAGCGACGGCATCTCTCTTTCCGAAGTAGAGGCGTCAAAGTAGGAAATCCCAAAGAGATTATTGCCGACTTGAATGTCACTGAGCATCTTTCGATAGCGCGGCTCAAATATGTGCAACGGCAGCGGCACGCCCGGAAATAAGACTACTGCCAGCGGAAATAGAGGCAACTCACTCACTCCCCGAACTATGTCACTTGCTTCGCTCATCGGTCACTACTCGACCAGACTCTTCGCCCTAAAAAACAAAAGCAGCCAGGTCGCATAACCTGGACTTTGACCAGCGCGAGACGGGCATTATCGCAGACGAACAGAGAGAAGTCAGTAGTTCGACGTCAATGGGAATAGAGTTTGGCTTGCCAGCTCAATATCATTGAGCTGTCGTGAGGAAACTGATTTGAGATTTATTCAGACAAGCTCAAGCGAGCGCGGCGCCATCCGACGCATCGTGGCCAGCAGTTTTTCTGTTTCAAAAGGCTTGTCGAGAAACTCGTCTGCGCCGACCGCGTAACAGGCCTTGCGAGTTTCGATGCCACTGGCGGAGCTCATAACCAGAATCTTGGATTCCGGAATGTGTGCTTTTATGTATTCAAGAATCCGCAGTCCAACTTCGGGCGAGTCAACTTCGGGAGGCAGATGCAGGTCGACGATCGAAACCGCCGGTTCATAAACAGTCGCACGCCGCACGGCCGTTTGCATGTCGTTTGCCGTTACGACGTCGTAGTCGTCGCTGAGCGTCCAAAAAAGCTGTTGGGTGATAGCTTCATCATCGTCGACAATAAGTATTCTGGGCTTCATTGTGGGAGGTTCTCCTTAAAACACTGCTCGGAGTCGCGTTTGATACAAGCAATGCACATACCGAAGTCAGCGCCGGCAAACCTTTTGCTGGACGATAGCGGGATGGGGTGACTGCAAGAAGCCTTTCGTGTGGACATCTGGAAACAAACAAGCAGGGAAGTGTCTACAGGTGTGGACGGTTCATTGATTCTAATGCTTGACTGCTACTTCGCCGGTTCGGTGCGAAAGAAATCTATCCCGGCCGCTTCCTCGGCAACATCCACGCTGGCAACGATCTTGAGGGCGGCGAGATCGATTATTTCTACCGTGCCTGGTTCTGAGCCGATACCCTCCACGGAAACAAACGCATATCGATCATCCGGGGAAACAACTACGCCGTGGAGCACTTTTCGTCTCGTGGGAATCCGGGCCAGTTCCTGACCGCTCTTCAGATCAATAACAGACACTGACTGATCACGCTTGTTCGTTGTCAACAATCTCGTACCATCTTTAGTAACCGCCAGATTGTAAACTCCCGGGCGCGCCGGCATGCGTCGTGTGACCTTCCACGCGCGTGCGTCTACTTCAACAATCTCGCTCGACTTATTGCACGCGACGAAAATGGATGAACCGTCGACCGAAGGTTGCGCCCAGGTAGGCGAACAGGAAACGTCGCCGGCTTTTGGCGGCTCCATTCCATGACCGCCCATGTCCATGTGCCTGGCGCCGCCGGCGGATTGCTGGCTCGTTGATCCGGACTTGATGGCGCCCGTACCGGCCGGCTGCGAGGGGCGGGAAACTGGCGGGCCGTCCATACCCATCTCACTGCCTTTTGTTAGCAGGAAATGCCGCGACACTTTCAAAGTCTGAGTGTCGATCTCCACCAGCATGTCTTCCATCATGCAGGCTGAATAGTGTTTCGTCCCCCGCGGATTCAGCCGCGAGCCATGCGGCATCGCGCAGGTTTGAATGCGTGCGACTTCGATCATTGGCTCCGTCGCCACTACGGAAACTGACGAAGGCACCAGGTCGCCGTGCAAGTTGAAATTCACGACCCACAACAGGCTGCCGTCCGCGGAGAGGTCCATGGTCGCCGGAAAAAAGCCGAGCGTTGTTTGGCCCAGGACGCGATTGTCTTTGGTCGAATATTTCCAAACCGATCCAAACGGCCGGCCGTGAGCCAGCGAAACGTAATAGAACTGCCGGTCGCGAGAGATTGCAATTCCATGTGGCCCGTCTATGTCTATCGGCATATCGCCCGTGGGAATTTCCTGCTCGAGACGCGCGCCGCCCGGTCCGAAGCGAATCAGGGAAATTTTGTCGGCAGCTTCGGACAAGACATAAACGAGATAGTCCTTGTCGGGCTTTGTCTGAGCAAAGGCAGCGGGAGCGCCTACCCCGAGGAAGGTTGCAACGAAGACCAGCGCGATGAGTCGGGCAGTGAGCCACAGAGGCACAGAGACAGAAACAAGCGAATGAATGGAGCGCTCGCCGCTACTTTGAATGGTTTCTAATCGCATTCTCTCTGTGACTCGGCGCTTGTGGCTAACGAAGTTTAGAGTACATCAAGCTTTAGCTTGCGTGGGATCGGCAGCCTAAAAGCTACCACCCCACGCGGCTGCCCGTGTAGGGACCCCGGCTGAACTCTGAACGCTATGGCTTTTCGGGTTTGTCCGGCGGAAAATCTTTTTCATCGATTTCGTCGATCACTTTCAGCTCGGCGCCAAACTTCTGGTAACTACGAAAGCGAATTTCGTTGCGGCTCTGGAGCGTCATACTCCTCCTCACGGTGGTCAGCAGAATCTCTGAATGAGTGGGCAGCAGATACTTGTTTTCGTTGATAGTCACCCAGTCGTAGTCGATCAGGCTGCTGGCGGCGGTGATTGGGAAGTCGCCGGGTATTTCCGTGGCAATCTGTTCGAAGCGCAGCACGCGATTGGTTTCGCGGTCGATCCAGACGCGTCCTCGGGAGCCCACGTTTGCCGAGGCGTCGTCGGCGGTCAAGGTGAGCCGGGATAGAGGCTTCTCGATCTCGTATTCGTAAACCAGAGTGCGCCGGTCTCGTATCAAGTCAGTGTCGGCCAACTTGAAAACAGTTTTTGACTCGGGCTTGAAAACATCTGCGACCGCGGAAATATACTCGACGCCGCTGGAAGTCGTGCCGCCCCCGACATATTTGCTGTAGTTCGTGCCTTCCTTTACTTCCTGGCCCAGCGGCAGGCCGTTAACAGCGAGCACTTTGTATTGTTCGCCCATATTGGCTCTATAGGCGACCGCGATGGTGAGATTGTCTTGCGGAATCCAGTTGTTGGTCGTGCCGTAAGCTACCGAACGTTTGATCAATTGTTTCACTAAGAAGTCGGGCATTGCCTCCGCTACCGCGAGCGTCGCCACGCGCGTGCGATCCAACAGTTCAGTCGCTTCCGCATCCGGCGGCCGCGCCGAAGCCGTAGGGTTCACGCGTCTTCGTTCAGCTTCTTCGAGCGTGCGGCGCAGCAGTGCGTCGCTGCCACTCTTGCTCGCCACCAGCGAACGCATGCCATCGGTAAGCGGAAACCCGATGCCGCGTTTGCGAATCTCTTCGACGATCTCATCGCGCAGTTCCGGATGCTTGGGCAACTGGTAGACGAGGGCCACAACTTCGCGGCTGGTAAGC
>JBGQJH010000239.1:0-4835 GCA_041498935.1 Pyrinomonadaceae bacterium
CGGATGACGGTCGGAGTTGTAAGGGGAACAGGCGTGGGCGTGGGCCGAGGCGCCATGGCAGCGCTGCGACGTGGTCGCGAATCCTGAGGCCTGGCGGCCGATACGAGAATCGACCCGATGACAGAAGTAGTCGCGAAAAGAAGCGCCAGCGCTATTAGGAATCTGCGTTTCCTCAAGTCACCCCTCGAATTGTTCCTAAGTTTCATCAACCCAATAATCCTTATAAAGTGCAAACTCAATAACAGCCACTGCCCACAGAACTGGAAGGTTTCCGTCTGTAAGTCTAACCCTTCTCGGTGCCGCATGCGAAACGGCTGATTAGTTCCAGTGTCAGCGGCCGTGGAGACGTTTAGAAAGATGTTCGGGAGAGTTAATGCGTTGTCGAAGTTGAAATCAGAACCGGGAGCGGTAGCGACCGGGTCACCTGATAATAAGCCGCTCAAGTGAGTTGAAACCAACCCGGTCGCTACTGCTTCCGGTTCTGCTAACGTCAACGGGAACCGGGAATCGCGTAGTAGCCTTCTTTGGAGCGAACAAACAGGTGCGGCAAGCCACGTGGTGGAGTTACCTTCACCTTAATTTTGTGCCAGCGGCCGTCGTTGGTGAAATTCGCCGGCTTATAGCCTATCGAATACTGGTGGCGCAGCTCGAGTGCAATCTGCTCGAAGATGTCGTCCATTTCGGCGTTGCTTCTGGGAAAGAATGCTTTGCCGCCCGAGACGCTGGCGAGTTCATCCAGAATGCCCTGGCCTTCCATGCCCATCGAGCTGCCCGTGTCGCTGCCGCTGAGAATGCCGACGCCGTAGAGCGTCACGTCTGATTCTTTCAGCAGCCGTCGCAACTCATTAAAAGTGTAGCGAGAATTATTGTCCTGGCCGTCGCTAATCAGTAGCAGGGCCCGTTTGGGATGGGTGCCTCGCTGAACCTTCTCAACACCGAGATAGCAGGCGTCGTACAGGGCAGTATTGTTCCTGGTTTGTACAAACGTGAGCTTGTCGAGGACCGCGTTCCCATCGCGCGTCTTGTCGAGCAGCAACTGGGCGCGTTGATTGAAGGCTATTAGAAAATACTCATCGGAGTTATGACTGGTCTGGATAAACTTCGACAGAGCGTCGCGCGCGCGCTTAACCTTATCGCCGCTCATCGATCCCGAGACGTCGAAGATCACGCCTACTGAAACCGGCGCATCGTCGTCGCTGAAGAAAGTTATCTCTTGCGGCTTCCTCTCATCAAACACTGTGAAAGCGTTCTTGCCCAATCCGGAAACATAGCGCCCATAGGTATCCGTCACCGTAACGGTTAAAGTGATCAGGTCGGTGTTGGTGAGTAGCACGGGACCGAGGATTTCGTTGCCCTGTTTTTGTTGGTCGGCAGCGGCGGAATCGGCTTTTGGGGGTGTCGGCTGGCTGGCCGGTTGGGCGGCGTTTTGTTGGGCGGTTTTCGGCTCGACCTTGTCCTGCGCGAGCGCGACGATCCTGGGGGCGGACGTAAGAAAAAGAATTACCAGACAGGAGATGGCGGCGACAGTAAAAGCGCGTCCAGAAGGTAAGTCCATGTGAGCCTCGCGTTCCTCGCAAGCGTTCCGACTTGTGTGCTGCTGACCAGAGTAGGACTGCAAACACAGATGCCGGAGACAAGAGCCGTGATGTCCGAAGACTTGAATTTTTCTCAGAGCTAACCGGGAATCGCTGACGTGGGGAAACGGCCGCGCGCTACTTCCAATCCAGTCTGTGATAACTGCGACTCATTGTAGGACAGGTATCAGGCCGGGTAAAGCGAAAAGGTGGCGCCACTCTCGCGGAGGAACTTTCTGCTTACCTTGTCGTGTATGCAAGAGACGCTCGGCCGTAGCCGCGGCCGAGCTTAGAGCGCATGCTATACTTTCGCGCTGATCTGAACCTGAGAATCATAAGCAATGGCTGAGTTTATTTGCCGATTAGGAACGCCGGCGGGCGAGGTAGTGACGCGAACGGTGGAAGCTCCGGGCGTTAACGAAGCGCGCGCGCGTTTGGAGCGCGAAGGTTTCCGCGTCTTCAATGTCGCGCCGCCGAAGCTGAGCGGAGTGACTGCGCTGACCCGACTGGGCGGACGAGGCGGCCAGTCAAGAGTAAAAGCCAACGACTTCCTCCTGTTCAACCAACAACTGGCGGCGCTGGTGCGCGCCGGAATTCCAATTCTCCAGGCTATCTCGATGTTGCGTAAGCGCGCGACGTCGGCACGTCTGCGCGCGGTGCTTGGAGACGTTGAAGATCAGATACGCGGCGGCGCGGCGCTGTCGCAGGCCTTTGCGTCGCAGGGGGGCATCTTCCCGAGAATTTATACCGCCTCGATCCTGGCGGGCGAACGTTCCGGTGCGTTGGATGAGGTCTTGCTCCGCTATGTAAACTACATGCGACGCAATGTGGCGTTGCGCCGCAAGATTCGCGGGGCGCTCGCATACCCATTGTTTCTGCTCTTCGCCTCGGGTTGTATGGTTACGTTTCTAACGCTTTATGTAGTACCGCGAATGTCCGATCTGTTTTCCGGACTCGCCGGCGGTGAACTTCCAATTGTTACGCAGATTGTGGTGGGACTTTCGAAGTGGCTTTCGTCAAACGTGATCTGGTTTGGCCCACTTGTCATTGGCGGCGCCATCGCGCTTTTCCTTTGGTCGCGCACTGAAGCCGGCCACCTGAAAATTGATGCGCTCATCTTGAAGATACCACTGGCCGGCAACCTGGTAATGCAACTTTCGGTGGCCCAGGTTACCCGCTCGTTGGCCACGCTTCTGGCCGGTGGTATCACGCTGGTCGAGTCGTGGGAGATAGCCTCGGAGTCAATTACAAACCGCGAGTTGCGCCGCCGCAGCTCGGCGATTCTGCCGATGATTCGCGAGGGCCGTTCTTTCACGGAGAGTTTGGAATTTGCTCGGTGGTTGCCGCTACTCGCGGTTGACATGGTCGGAATTGGCGAGCGTTCCGGGAGTTTGCGTGAAATGCTCGACGAGGTCGCAGTCTTTTACGATGGAGAGTCAGAGGTCCGGCTTGAGCAGTTGACGACCACGCTTGAGCCTGCGATTCTTGTGGTCATGGGTGGGATCGTTGTTACTATTCTCCTGGCCATCTACCTTCCCATCATTCAATCAATTTCCAGCGGCGGGGGAGTCACTGGCCACCACTAAGCCGATATCAAGAAAAGGCCGGACACGCTGGCCACGAAGGAAACCGGAGAACCGGCACAAACCTGAATGAAAGAGTTAACCCAAGATCCTGTCCCGACTCCGCCAGCGCAAACGACGTTGAGTTCCGCGGCGGTAGTCGATGAGAAACTCGCGCGGGGAGACGGGGGAGATAACCACGAACCACCCGAGGTGCGCGCGGCGAAAGAACTGGCGCGTCGCTATCGCCTGACCTTCGTCGAGCTGCTCCCGGCCGACCAGGAATCACCGGTTGATTACACGCTCTTCAATGAGATTCCGGTCGACCTGATGGTGCGCTACCAGTTTCTTCCGCTCAAGCGCGATGAAAAGGGACTGCACCTCGCGATGGCGGACCCGACCGACCTGGAACGCCTTGATGAACTCCAGAGCGCTCTGAAGGCTCGCATTGTTCCATACGTGGCGACCGCGGGAGCCATTGAGGTGATCCTGCGGCGCGGCGATGCCACGCAGCGCGTCTTGCAGGAAGCGGCATCGGGCTTTCGCATCTCATTGGTAAGGGAGACTGAACACGGCGAGGAAGTGCTGGATCTCGATCGGTTGGCGACTGATTCCGAGATGTCGCCCATCATCAAACTCGTCGATTCCATAATCTACAACGCCATGGAGTCGCGCGCGTCGGACATTCACATCGAGACGCGCGACACTGAGGTGCAGGTCAAGTATCGAATTGACGGGGCGCTCTACGCCAAAGTTGACCCGATCGATCTTGCATACCACCAGACGTTGATCTCGCGCATTAAGGTCATGTCCGAGTTGGATATTGCCGAGCGCCGCGTGCCGCAGGACGGCCGCTTCCGCGTCCGTTACAAAGGCCGCAACGTTGATTTCCGTGTTTCCATCATGCCCACCATCCATGGTGAAGATGCAGTCATTCGTATTCTCGACAAGGAGCAGATCAACGAAGAATTCAAGAACCTGAATCTGGACGTGGTTGGCTTTGCCGAAGAAGATCTGAGGAAATTTCGCCATTACATTGCCGAGCCTTACGGCATGGTGTTGGTAACTGGTCCGACCGGTTCCGGCAAGACTACCACGCTCTATGCCGCGCTCAACGAGATCAGAAACGAAGAAGACAAGATCGTAACCATCGAGGATCCGGTTGAGTACCAGTTGCACGGCATCACGCAAATCCCGGTTAACGAAAAGAAGGGGCTGACATTCGATCGCGGGCTGCGTTCGATCCTGCGCCACGACCCCGACAAGATCATGATCGGTGAAATCCGCGACACCGAAACCGCGCAGATTGCCATCCAGTCTGCGTTGACGGGCCATCTCGTCTTCACGACCGTTCACGCAAACAACGTCATCGATGTCATCGGGCGCTTCCTTAACATGGGCGTCGAGCCCTATAACTTTGTTTCGTGTTTGAACTGCGTACTAGCCCAGCGTTTGATTCGCGTGCTTTGTCCATACTGCAAGCGTCAGTATCGCGCGAAAGAGCAGGAGCTGGTCGAGTCAGGACTGCGGCCCGAGGAGCATCTTGAGACACCTTTTTATATCAATGTCGGCTGCGATTCCTGCAACCACACCGGCTATCGCGGCCGCACTGCGATTCATGAGTTGCTCGACCTCTCCGACAACATTCGCGAGATGATTGTTGAGCGCCGGCCAGGCTCGGAAGTGCGCCGGGCAGCAG
>JBGQJH010000240.1:0-4827 GCA_041498935.1 Pyrinomonadaceae bacterium
GAATCCGCTTCCACCTCGAGTTCCCGCAGGCGCGCGGCAAGATGCATACGCGCCGCCCGCGACTGGCGCAGGCTCTGTTCCAGACGGGAAAGAAGGTTTTCACTGGGGCGGTCGTTCATTGGGCAAATCTTAAAGCGATTTTGGGATTTTCACAATACTGACGGGCCAAAAGGGGAATGGGTAAAGGGTCAAGGGTAAAGAAAACCT
This sequence comes from Pyrinomonadaceae bacterium, assembly GCA_041498935.1. GTDB lineage: Bacteria > Acidobacteriota > Blastocatellia > Pyrinomonadales > Pyrinomonadaceae > PSRF01. Next base: position 208 of record JBGQJH010000240.1, read on the forward strand.
TCGCTTGTTCCCCTTTACCCTTTGCCCGTTGCCCTTTCCCCTTTGCTACTTACCGGTCGCGATCGAGCACGTAGGTAGGTATCGCTTTCAAGGACTCGCAAAACTCGGAATCCGGTAGCTCCTCGAGGGCCGCCCGCGCAGCCGCGGCGTATTCGTCACCGCGCGCGCGCGCCCGCTCGATTGCGCCGGCGCGCTGGACACCGTCAAGTAGTTTACGGCGTGTGACGCTTTGATAGCCTGCTTCGCTCATCACGGTCTGAACCATCTCACGCGCCGAGCCGTCACTCGCAATCAGATAAATCAAAGGCAGGGTTACTTTGCCGCCCAGGAGATCAACGCCGGCGCCCTTGCCCAGGGTATCATCTGTCGAAGTGAAGTCGAGGAGATCGTCGGTCAGTTGAAACGCCATTCCCAGGTTCATGCCGTAATCGCCCAGAGCTTTTTGTTCCGGCTCGCTCGCGCCACCGAGTATGGCGCCCACTTCGCAACAGGCGCTGAAAAGGAAAGCGGTCTTTCGCTGAATGATGTCGAGGTATTGCTGTTCTGAAACGTCAGTTCTTCCCAACGTCGTCAACTGAAGCAGTTCTCCTTCAGTCATCTTACGCGTAACGTGCGTGAGGATATCGAGAATCGGCAACGAACGCTCAGCGAGGCTGGTTTCGAATGCCGACATGTAAAGCCAGTCGCCCATCAACACCGCGGTTTCGTTTCCATAAAGCGCATTGACCGTGGGCCGATTTCTGCGCGTATCGGCGCTATCAATGATGTCGTCGTGGACGAGAGTGGCGGTGTGGAGAAACTCCATCACGGTCGCCATGCGAATCGAGTTATAACGCGAACCATCGCCGCCCACCGCATAGTTTGAGAGAATCGTTAAGGCGGGCCGCACGCGTTTGCCGCCAGACTCGCGAAGATAGTCTGCAAGGTAAGCGATAACCTGAACGTTGGAACGCGCCTGCCGTTCAAACTCGGACTCCACCTGCCCAAGCTCCGCGGCAATCAAATTGAAGACGCGCCTTGCGGTCAGGTTCACATCTTCGAGGACTGTGCTTTGTTCTGTTGCTTGCATTTTCCTGCCTACTGCTCCTGTCTACTTCGCCCTTCAGTTCGTTCGATAATTCGAAAACTGCATATCAATCCCAAAATCTTTCCCCTTGAGATTGGCAATAACCGCCTGAAGCGTGTCGCGGTCTTTCCCTGACACCCGCACGACGTCGCCCTGGATGGAAGCCTGCACTTTTGCCTTTGAATCTTTAATGAAGCGCACGACCTCTTTAGCTTTTTCCTGCGGAATGCCCTGCTGAATCTGCACCTTCTGCCTGACTGTGCCGCCCGCGGCCGGCTCAACATTTCCATAACTAAGGGCTTTCAGCGGCACGCCTCGACGCACCAGTTTCTGCTGCAGAATGTCGTTCATGTTTCGCAGCTTGGTTTCGTCTTCAGCGGTTAAGATCAACTCGTTGGCTTCCAGCGCCACGGTTGCGGAGCTGCCCTTGAAATCAAACCGCTGACGCACTTCTTTGATCGTTTGCTGGATCGCGTTCGTCATTTCGGCGCGGTCAACCTCGGATACGATGTCGAACGAATTCTGCTGTGCCATTTCAGTCTAAGGGTGTTGGAGACGTTCAATTTGCAGTCTCTTATCCAGGTGAGGATAACATCAAAATGTCGGCTCGTGAAAGTTGTCGCTTGGTGCACCTGATGCCTAATACAAGAAGCGGGGGCGAGCCCGCCTTCCCGACCCTGAGACTTTCAGGCCGGTCCCTTTTGCTTTTGGGTTGAAAGCCTTTCAAGAGTGTGAAGACAGGCGACTGACATAACCTCAGGGTTGGGAAGGCGGGCTTGCCCCCGCTCTTTCGTCTAGTTGCAGTTTGAAAAGCCGGGCAAAGTTTGCGGAGGTGATGCGGGCTACCTGTTCAAGTTCCGAGCCTTGAATGACGGCTAAGCAGCGCGCCACCTCAACCACATAGGCGGGCTCATTTCGTTTGCCGCGAAACGGAACCGGCGACAGGAAGGGGCAGTCTGTTTCGATCAGCAGCCTGTCCAATGGTACCTGGCTTACGATGGCCCGTAAGTCTTCCGCCTTTTTAAATGTCACAATTCCTGAAAAGGAAATCAAGAATCCCAAATCTATTGCTTTTAGCGCCAGCTGTAGACTCCCGCTGAAGCAATGCATGATGCCGGGAAGGTTCGAACCGGCCCACTCGGATTTGAGTATCTCGGTGGTTTCGTCTTCAGCTTCACGGGTATGAATGATCACCGGCAGGCTCGCCTGTCGCGCCAGTTGAAGTTGCCGCCGAAACACTTCCATTTGCACATCGCGCGGAGAGTTGTCGTAGTGAAAATCCAGGCCGATTTCACCCCAGGCGATGACGCGCGAGCTTTGCCTGGTAAGACCCGTGATTCGTTGTTCGGCTTTATCGTCAAACAGGCGGGCGTCGTGTGGGTGGGTGCCAACCGACGTGTAGATATCTTTGTGCTTCTCGGCTAACTCAACGGCGCGCTCCAAAGCACCGCTATGCGGATCGCCGGTGCCGACATTCAGAATTGCGGACACGCCTGCATCGCGCGCACGCTGAATAACCTCATCGCGGTCGGCGTCAAACTCCGGACCGTCTATGTGTGCATGCGAGTCAACAAACATTGGGCGTAGAGGATAAAGGATAAGGAAGAAATGATAAAAACGGTTGGGGCGACGCCAGACTGCTATCACGCCTCACCGGCTGCTGTGGTGAGGGTTCGGTTTGCTTGTGCACCTTTGCGGCCCTTTGCGAATTACTTCGCGTCCTTTGCGGCTAGTTCCTTTCGTTAGCCTTAGGTTCTAACTATTAGTGAAAAGCGAAACCGCAAAGAGCGCAAAGGACTCGCAAAGAAACGCAAAGGAACCCAAACTATCAAAAAGTGATAATGCCTCTGTCCAGCAGAGTCTTGATCATCCGCAGACTGTCAACCTCCCGAAAAGGGCAGATAGACAGGACTGAACTAACATCCCACTCGCCATTGATGCGCGAAAGGAGAAATGCCTCTTGCGGCCCCAGTTGCTGATCGACCAGACCATCTTCGGAAATTAACACTCTGGGCACCGCATTCGGCAACAAAGGCGCCGTGTACAGCCGCTTGATCAGCTTATCTTCCGCCACGGACAACAAAGTCCGGGCCTCAGAATTCTTCGGCTGCTTCTCCAAAATGTTCTGAATAGTTGCCACGGCTGATTCGGGGTCGCCCTGATCGAGCTGGATTCGCGCGGCCGCCAATAGTTCCGGAATCGTCTCCGGCGAGGCCCCCAAATCTTCCCCGGCCCTGACGGTTTCAGGGGCTTCGCCGGCCACTCGCGCGATGCCTTTGCCCACCAGATCGTAAAGCTGTCCATAAACGTGAAAAGGCGAAGCGTGCATGTTGTAGCAGATTTCAGCCACGGACATATGCTTCTCAACGAAGTACAGTATTTGGCGTACCTCTTTGCTGACGTTCAGCGAGGACGTCCAGCCGGCGCCCAATTCCAACAACGCGCGATCCGAAGGAATCAACGTCCGATAGCGTTTCCATTCATCGATGCGGTAGACACCATCCATGATTACTCTTGTAGGCTGAATCTCAATGCGGACGAAATATTCCGGGGGCGTCTCCTGATCGTAAAACTCAAAGTGCGCTTCTTCCCACAGGAACAGATCGTAAATTATGTCCAGAGTACGAATGCGTAGAACCTCCAGAACGTCGGCTTGAGGCAGGACCTCTGTAAAAACCAGGATTTCACCCAACCTGCCGCCGGACTGCCTTTGGATTTCCAGCGCCGCTTTGAGCTGAGATTCGTCGAGCTTGCCGTAATGGATCAATAGCTGGCCCAGATACTCCTTTGGGTCGTTGGAATTTGAGCCGACGATCATGCCATTCTCAAAGTAAAGCTGCTTGACGATTTTGGCGCGATCAAATCGCAGCATGCCGGTCTTCCGTCCCGCCGCCAGGAATTGCAGCAGGTCGGGGACGTCCATCGTGGAAAGGTTGCCTTGGATTCCCTTCATGGTCGGGTCAGTCAGTTCTATGGTGCGCTCCTAAGCCATTTCCAGGCGCTGATGGTTCATGGGAATTGTTCGGAGAAGATTGGCAAGTTGAAATTGGACAATTTCGACCTTGCCTAACAGAGTACACGGGAGGCCGAGGCAGATTCAAGCATTTAATTGGTCGGGTAGCAGCTCAGGCTGCGAAAACGTCAACTTCCAAAGCACACTCAGTACAGAATCGGGAAGCTGTAACGCGGATTGAAGCTGCGACGCGGTCGGGGACACCGCGTCATGGGTTGGAGCGGGCCAGCTTACTCTGTGATTCGCCTGAGCTGAGTACTTCGCGAGATCCATCTGGCCAAAGCTCGCGCCAGGCGGCGCAAAAACAATCAGGCCTTGCCAAGCGCAGAGAACTCGCTTTCATGTCAGTTCCTAGAACGGCCCAAGGGCTGATAGGGAATAGACGATGCCGACGACGAGACTCATTCCAAGTTGAGCAAATGCTACTTCAGCCGCGCGCCGTTGGGAACGTCTTCTGTGAACGTCGCAATCACCGGCTTACCTTCCTCGCCAACCGAAGCCGCGAGCAGCATGCCCTGCGATTCATGGCCCCGCAGCTTGC
>JBGQJH010000241.1:0-4819 GCA_041498935.1 Pyrinomonadaceae bacterium
CCAGGCGTTCCTGTCGAGCCAGCCCTCGCTTGCCTGGGCAGCGAACGTCCCACTGCGACAGACGGCGTGGGAACATTTCCTGCCACGATTAAATATCTTTATTGCGGCAGTGATTGCGTTAGTGTTGTTTTGGCTGGTAATTCCCCTCGCCATCGTCTGGGTTGTTATGTTGCGCTGGACGGAAACCCACGAGCCGCCGCCCGCCGACCTCGACGTAAAACTTCATGTCAAAGACCTGGTGGAACGCGAAGATCGCACGCACATCGTCCAAAATCACATGTGCAGCATCACGACTGTCAAACCCAGTGTTTTCCGGCGAGTAACGCTGCGAGGCGTGCTCTGGCTCGTTAACCTCGTCGCGCGCACCTCCGACAAGGGCGAGTTGAGCGGCATTCCCAGTATCCACTTCGCCCACTGGTCCCTGATCGACAAGGGGCGGCGTATGTTGTTTGTCAGCAACTTCGACGGCAGTTGGGAGAATTACCTTGACGACTTTATTGATAAAGCGAGCACCGGACTGACTGCCATTTGGAGCAACACGGTGGGCTTTCCCATGACGAACTGGCTCGTGAAGGACGGCGCGCGCGATGGCTCGCGCTTCAAGGCGAACGCGCGCGATAAACAGACCAAGACGAATGTTTGGTATAGCGCCTACAAGCCGTTGACCGTGCAAACTATCGACAACAACAGCCGCATCCGTGAAGACTTGTTCACCCCGCTTGATGACGCAGCGACGCGCGATTGGCTGCGGCGTTTCTGAAGTGAAAGGAGATAACCAGTGGCTGGACCAGGACCAGAGGACCTGAAAGAAATACAGGGAATCGTAATGAGCGGCTATGGCGATCTCCATTGCGCGAGCTACGTGCTGCTGCGCGTTACTGAGGCGGCGGCCGCGCGTCGCTGGCTTGGAAACCTCACGGACCAGATCGCGACGGGTGAACGCCCGCAGACAGTCACAGCGCTGAACGTCGCTCTCACCCATCGCGGACTAACGCGGCTTGGGCTCGATGCTGAAACGCTCGTCACCTTCTCGCGTCCTTTCCTGGAAGGTATGGCAACTTCGCACCGCTCGCGCATCCTCGGCGACGCTGATGAGAACGCGCCGAAAAATTGGAATTGGGGCGGCACCGATGAAGCGGGCGTCGTTGATGAAGCCAAAGCGGTTGATATTCTATTGCTGGTATTTGCGGTAGATGAGGGCACGCTCGATGCAGCGCTCGCAGAGAAGCGTTCTGAATTCGAGCAAAACGGTGTTGGTGAGCTGCAAACATTGAGCGCGGGCCGACAAGATGACAGCCACGAACACTTCGGTTTCGCTGACGGCATGGGCCAACCCGCGATTGAGGGCACCTTCCAGGTGGAGAAGGCCGCGGCGCGAAACGTGATCAAAGCCGGCGAGTTGCTGCTTGGTTATGTTAACGACTATAACAAGCCCGCCGATAGTCCGATGGTTAATGCGGCGCTCGATCCAAACGGCCACCTTTCTCTGCCGCGGGCAAGCGACGCAGTAACAGGTGCGACGGGTGTGCAAACAGCATTGCGTGATCTCGGCCTCAACGGCACCTATCTCGTCTTCCGCCAGTTGGCGCAGAACGTCGCCCTTTTCCGCCACTTCGTGGATGAAGCAACACGCCGACTCGATGGGCAACCAGACCGAGCGGCTAGCGACCGCCTCGCCGCGAAGTTTGTGGGACGTTGGCAGAATGGCGCGCCCTTAGTGTTGTCGCCGGACGCAGACGATCCGGCCTTGAGCGCCGTGGACGACTTTGGCTATCGCGATACGGATGCCAGTGGTTTCAAGTGTCCCATAGGTTCGCATGTTCGCCGTTCCAATCCGCGCGACACCCTCGGCCCGGATGCAGGAACTGCCCTGGCCACTGCTAATCGCCATCGCCTCCTGCGGCGCGGCCGATCCTACGGTCATCGACCGGTGGATCCCCGCGTTGCAGATGACATCGATCGCGGCTTGCATTTTCTTTGTCTTAACAGCGACATCGAGCGGCAGTTTGAATTCGTGCAACAGACCTGGGTTAACAATCCAGTCTTCGGCGGCCTCAACGGCGAAGTTGATCCGCTGATTGGAAACATCAGCAGGACGGAGACTCCTTCAGTCAATCCGCCGGCTAATTCGGGCAACCCGCCGCCGGGTAGTTCGCCCAACGGTGACGCGCAGCCCGACGCATTGTTCACCGTGCCAGCCGATCCGTTGCGCACTCGCGTCCACAATCTGGAGCGCTTCGTGACGGTAAAAGGCGGCGCCTACTTCTTCCTGCCCAGCATCCGAGCACTGCGCTACCTCGCCAGTCTTTAGCGCCAATCCAGACCGAACAAAGAGTACTCGAGATTTTTCATCGGACCGCTTCGACCTAAGCTGAATTCGAAGCGATTGGTCGGTTTGTTGATCCCGGACGTTGCCACGTCACCCCCGCCGTGTTCTATGTTCTCGGTAAATGCGGAGAGCAAATTGGCCGGCAGCGTGTTCGCGCATTTCGGCGACCGCGTTTTTTATCTCGGGAGGCGTGACAGCGAGTGGTGGAAGCTTGCCTCCATACTCGTCGGGCCAAACGGCCGGAGCGGCTGCCACAGCAAACGCCATGTCGGATAGCGAGAAGTGGTCGCCCATGAGAAACGGCCTGCCATCACTGAGACGCACATCGACGGCCTGCATTACCTTGCGAATTTCACCTAGCGCATTTTCCGCGCGGCTGGCGGTGAGCCGCAGGAGCACTCGCAATAGTCCCGCGAATATCGGGTAGGCCACCCGCACCGCAGCGACCTCAAACTTCAGCGCGCCGTCGCTCAGGGGATTGGTCATGATCTCGCGATGCTTCAAGAGATGGTAATAACCAAAAACCGAGGTTGCAGATCCCAAGGTGTTGTTGAAGTAGGTCCAATCGGCTTTGGCTTGTTCAGGATCATCATTGTCCGGCACGAGCTTGCGGTCGGCCGGGCTCAGCGGATCAAAGTGGTCGATCATCTTGCGCACAGTATTGAGACGATAAGAGTCGCCGTAAAGGAGCGGAAAGCGCACCGTGTAGCCATGCCAGAGCGTAGCAAACGAGGAAAGGATCAAAGCATGGCGTTGTTCCCGGTGTGGGATTTCGTAGTGGGTCAGTAAGAAGCGGCTAAGTTCACTGTCCAGGCTTGGTGGGAAAGTGATGAGGGTAGGGTCAGGCATGATGGTCTTTGCTCCTATAGGGAAAGAGTCGGCTCGCGAGGGTGAGTTGCGCGCTCACTTAATACGCCTGCGTGGGTGGCTAAGGTTGAACTTCAACCTTGCCGGTAGCTAATGGAACGTGGCGGACGTCCGCTGGTCCTTGAGGGCATCATGGTATACCAAGATGGGTCACAGCCAAATGATTTTCACTGTTCTTCAAGATCAAAGAAAACCTGCCTAACCGGCCTTTTTATGCTGGGCCTTTTTATTGTTGCCCTGCTGGATTAGTGATATAAGCGCGGCACGGCGTAATAATCACCGCGCCCGGTCAACTCGCACGTTAGCCGCCTGATGTATGGATAGTGTCCAGGTCATTATCAAAAGAGAAGGAGTCACTTATGCACACCATTCGTTTCAGACTAGCGCGCATCGTGGATTGCGCTGTGTTAGTGTTGTTCGTCTTGGCCACTACGGCTTTCGCCCAGAAGGCGTCAGGCAAAGCTTCCGCCGGTAGTGAACACGTCGGCCAAAAGCGAGCCGAAATTCCGAAGCTCTGGGCCGCCGAGAAGATGAAGTGGCAGGACGACACTGCACTACCAGGGGTGAAGTACGTCCTGCTCTGGGGAAATCCGAGGACCGGAGAACACGGGATGCTCCGCAAGTTCCCCGCAGGGTTCGCGCCACCCCCCCACACGCATCCGTCGGTGGAGCGGGTCATAGTCCTTTCAGGAACAATCGTAGTGCGCCACTCAGGCTCTGCCGAGAAGAAGCTCGGTCCCGGTTCCTACTCGGAGATTCCGGCGAACATGGAGCACTCGGTGAAATGCGGCGAGGAATCCGAATGCATGTTCGCACTGATCTCTCCTGGACCGTTCGCGATCAAACCCGTGGCGGGCAAAGTGGGCCCGGGCAAACGCTAGCTGGTGTAGCGCTCTCAGCGATCTGAGCATGCGCGGGTTGCGCGTTCCCGAGCACCACAACTTTACCCCACTACCGCATTTTCATATTGGTTAGAGCAGCAGACTCATAATCCCAAAGCGGCTTCAACACCTGGTTGCACCGAACGATATGGAGCAGCAATAGCAGCGGAAAATCGATTGCTCTTGTCGTAGATCTCTTGCCAAAAGCGCACCGTCCTCTCTTGCGCGTCAACTTCCTTCAGATAGCGCGCCAGCCAGCCGAGGCGGCCGGCTGATTGCTGATTGCTGAATGCTGATTGCTTTCCTTAGACTTTGGACTTTGTTGTCGCGCTGACCTCTGACTGCTTACTGCTCACTGCTTACTGCTCACCGCTCACTGCTCACTGCTCACTGCTTACTGATTGCTTTCCTTAGACCTTGGACGTTGGACTTTCTTACTCCAGCCCACTGCTCGCTGACTGCTGATTGCTGATTGCTTTCCTTAGACTTTGGACCTTGGACTTTGGACCTTGGACTTTGGACCTTGGACTTTGCTTCGCCCTTACTAGAAATCTTGTATGAAGTAGGGCAGAATATGCCTTCCGCAGAAGGCCGCCGACACTCCTTGTTCACACCGAGTACGACCCGCTATAATCTCACCGTTCACCCGAGCCGTTGCCCTCGTTACTTTCCGATCAGCGGAATCCCATTAAATATCCGCGCCCATGGCCATAAGCGAGAAAGATACAAAGATCGAGAATGG
>JBGQJH010000242.1:0-4802 GCA_041498935.1 Pyrinomonadaceae bacterium
CGTCTGCTCCTGGCGTCTGCCCCTGCTTCCTGTCTTAATTCCCCGCCTGGCCCGTGAAGATTCGCGTATCCACGCTCTTCGGATTTCCCAGCACTACAAAGCGAATGTTGCGCATGTATTTCTGCGCCACTCGCACCACGTCCGCCGGCGTCACCGCACTCAATTTTTCCACGAAGGCAGTTGAGTTGCGCCAGCCGCCGCCGAGCAACTCATAGGCAGCCAGCTCGCTCGCCTGGGCGGCATTAGTTTCCTGGTTCATGTAATAAGTGGTGAGATACTGAGCGACGACTGCTTGAATGTCGTCATCGTCCACCGGTTCTTTTTGCAATCGCGCAATCTCGTCAAGCATGAGACGCACGGATTGATTGGCATCGACCGCCGTAACGTAGATGCCGCCGATGTTCGCAGCCTGGTTCCGCAGGAAAGCATCAGGCGCATAAGACAGATTTCTTTTCACGCGCACTTCCTGGAAAATGCGGTCACGCAGAATCGAGCTCGCTACCCGCATTGGATAGATATCAGGAGAACTTGGCGGCGGTGCGGTAAAAAACCCCTGGATGTAGTTTGTCGGCAGGTTGCGTTGCGTCACGTCAACCGTCGATTTCTCAAAAGCCAATTGGGTTACTGCCTCAGCCGCATAATTCCCGCGCGGCAGTTTGCCGAAACTCGAAGCGATCAACGTCTTGATTCTGGCAGAATCCAGATCGCCCACAATGACCAGCAGCAGCCGCGAAGTTTCCAATACTTTTTGGCGGTAGCGGCGCAAGTCTTCCGGCGTTAAGCGTGCCACAGACTCCGCCGTTCCATCCACGCGGTTTAAATAAGGATGGTTCGCATAAGCGACCTGCTCCTGAAGCCGTTGCAGATAAGTGTCAGGATCGTCAGTGTCATCGCGCAAAGAAACAACCATCTTTTCCTGAACGAGGGCCACGTCTTCCCTGGTGAAAGCGGGATGGAGCGCGACATCGGTAAACATCAGCCACGACCGATCAAAGTAAGGCCGGGTGCAACGCAGGGATAAGACCGAATAGTCGTTGTTTTCGCTCGAGCTAATTACCGTTCCCATGCGCGACTGCTCATCGCGCATGCGATCGCGCGGGAAAGCGGCGCTCGCTTCAGTTGCCGCGTCCAGCATTAAAGCTTCAATGCCGGCGTTTTCAGCAGTGATGTTTCGCGAACCGCCTTTGATGAAGAGGCCCGCTGCTACAGTCAAGCTTCCTTCGCGTCGCTTGACTAAAACTTTTAGCCCGTTAACTTCAAACTCACTGACCAGAGCCGCTTGCTTGTCAATCAGACTTTGCGCGCTCTGCAAAGTGCGAACGGCTTCGGGCTGCCTGCCCGTCGCCTGACCGTGCGCGGGTGAAACCTGAATCCCCAGCAACAGCGAAATAACCAGCAGCATAGGTACGAACGCGAGTCGTCGCGTTTGCGGACAGGATGTCCGCGGTCCCAGCCCGCGCCTTTGCGGACAGGATGTCCGCGCTACCTGCGTGACGTCTATTTTCATCATTCACCCGTTAACTCTTCCGCTTGAATCTTAACTTTCTCCTGAGCTTCATCGGAGAGGAGGACCAGTCCGATGTGTGGTTTCCCCTGGATGTAAGTGGTTACATAGCGACTGATGTCCGGACGCGACGTGGCGCGCAGGCGTCCCAGATAACCGCGAAAATATTCCAACCCGGTGGAGGCCCACCAGAAGCTGAGCGTGTGGGCATACTCACTCAATTTTTCGCGCGAGTAGAGATCGTCGGCCTCCAACAAAGCCTTGGCGCTTTCCAGTTGTTCGTCGGTGAAGTAGTCCTTGTCATTAAAATGCGCCACCTCATTGTAAATAGCCTGGATCGCCGCGTGCGCTTTATCAGGCGTTGTCTGCGCAATAATCGATATCGGACCAACATTGCGCTGCGTGTAATAACCAATTCCCACGCCCGTCGTCAGCCCCGAATCCACCAACGCTCGCTGGAAACGTGAGTTGGGCTGAGTGAGGATGAACGAGAAGACGTCGGCGGCGTAAGTTGAAGCATCGTCTTTGCCGATAGACGGTCCCTGCCAGCCAAGGTTGATGATCACATTTTGCACCGGCTGCGTGATTACAATTCCTTCGCTTTTCGGAAGCGGTGGATGTTCAACCAGGGGAAACTCAACAAAGGGATCTTTTTCGCGCCGCGGCCAATCGCCGTAAAACTCCTGCGCCATTTTGAAGATGTCTTCCGCGTTGACATCGCCGGTGACAACGAGAGCTGAATTGTTGGGGACGTAGTAACGCGATTGAATGAGCCGCATCATCGCGGGCGTGGCGGTGGAAACGGTCTGTCGATTACCCAGGGGCTCCTTGCGGCTCGGGTATTTATAAAAGAGCCGGTCGTTCATCTCCTTGTTGAGATAGTAGAAAGGGTTTGACTCGTTGCGGTCGATCTCGCCAATTACGACTTCCCGCTCGCGTTCAAACTCACGCTGATCGAAAAGTGGGTAGCGGACGGAGTCGCGCATAAACTGCAATGCGGTGCGCAGGTTTGAAGTCGTAGTCGTGAAAAAATAATTTACCACTTCCTCGCGGGTCGAGGCATTGTAGGCGATACCCAAATGCCCAATCGTCCGCACGTAGTCTTCCTGATTCGCGATCGCCCGGTTGGTCTTGAAAAACATGTGCTCATACAGATGCGAGAGTCCATTCAGCTCCGGCGGCTCGGTGTAAGAACCGTTCTTGACTGCCATCTCGATAGTGATCAGCGGAATTGAGTGGTCTTCCAGCACGATTACTTCCAATCCATTTGCAAGTATGCGATTGGCAAGTTGCGCTTGCGGCAATCGTGCCGGCGCGGCCGCGGTTTGTTGCGGCGCCGCGGCCGACCTGGACGCGGCTCGAGGCGGCGGAGCGTTTCGTCGTTGGGCAGTAGATACGAAAACAGCCGGGTTGACAGCCGCGCTCGCCAGCAAAGACCAGATGAGCAGAAGCAGGACTAGACTACGTTTCACTGAAGACAGTTTCACTGAAGACTCCATTGCAGGTATTTTAGTCACTTTTCCAGAGGTCGGGCGTTGCCTGCCGTTGTCGGAGGCAGTTCGATGTTGCCCTGGGCAGATTGGATGTCAGCCTGCATAGGTTTCATCCTGCTCAATCCGCGACAACACCCAATCAAACTCTCCCGAGGTTATCTTTCCACCGCAGAATTCACAAACTCCCGCGTTATTCACTTTCAGAGGCGCGCCGCAGTTGGGACAATTCAGATCCGCCCTGGCCGGAGCTGGTTTAGCCTTCCGGTTTCGAATAAACGTCCAATACTCGCTCCAGTATCTGAGATTAGTTTTCGAACCGCTAACGATCTTCCCACTCTCGTCGACGGTGTAATCGTAACCTTGCGCCCCAATGCGCAACGTTATCGCGTTGTAGAACGCATCCTCCTTGATCTTCACCGGTTGCAGCGCGGTGACCTGGCATTGGTCAATCAGGTTGCGAAGGTGTTGCCGCTTGTAGGCATCAATCCAGTATTGATGCATCTGAAACAGGTTGTCGGTCTCGTGAGGCCGCGCCCGTTCCCAGTTAAGGGTTGACCAGGCGGCTTGCAACTCATCAAAAATCAGGCGTGCCCGCGCCTGAAACTCGCCCCAGGAAAAACTCGGATTATTCTTCTCAAACTCCATTCGAATGTCTCTGAAACCCGGTTGGACGACGCTGGGCAAGTCAGTGCCTGCTTCAGGCACGTCAGACGTAAGCAACGGTCCCTTCGACTCGCGACTGAGTAGCCCGATCCCGCGCACGTACCACTGAAATTCTCCGCTCTCGATCTTCGTGCCGCAGAACGCACAAGCGCCGACCGTGTCTTTCTGCAAAGCCGCGCCACACTTCGGACAGTGAAGCGCGGTCGCCTGCGCCGGAGATGGCGACAGCACGTCGCGCTTGCGTTCGAGCTGCCAACGCTCGCGAACGTAGTAAGTCATCTCCCTTGGCAGCTCTCCTTTCGTCGCGCTGCCGTTCGCGGTGACCACTTCGGTGTAGTTTGTTTCAAACACGAGGCTGATTTGCACGAGGGGCGTTTCCAGCCCGCGCACGTCTTCGATCCTCAGCCCGCCGACGATAATCCCCTTCACTTCTCTTAGGCCGCTCGGGTTGCGTTGCAGCAGCGCCTTGCGTGCGGCTTCGCCGAGATAGGGCGAAAACTGATCCAGCGCTTGTGGACCGTGGCCGCGTGCGTCGTGTGCTCTCCCGTAAAGCGCGTAGGCGAAGTCAGTAAAAACTATTTCAGAAAAGTTGGGATCGAACTTCCGTAGCTGCTCGAACTGACGAGGAATATTTTCTGAAAGGTCCTGACGAGTATCCAATCCTAGTGGCGTCGCTGGTTCAGTCCTCCTGGCGCGCCTTACAAAATAGTAAGCCACTCCACAGGCGACCAGGATGTCGAGTGGAATGCCAACCGCCGGATACTCAATCGTGAGATAGATGAGAAGACGAAATACCTGGAAGATGAGCCAGATGATCGCTCCCGCGGCGCCGTCTCCACCGCCGCCACCGCCGCCGCTACCCCCGCCGTAGGATTGTCCTCCGCCAACACGCGCCGACACCTCTTCACCCAAAAAGATGAAAGCTAATGCCACGCCAATAAAAAACGTCGCGAGAAACGACCAACGAGTGACAAGTTGTGCTGTGCGCGATCTTTTCATTTCAACTCAAAACGCGGCAGGTCGGGTAACTCATTCGGGTTTTCACCAGTTGCGGGCAGATGCCGGCCCAGCAAAGTACCTAACTTAGACAAGCCCGCCAGCAGCGATTCCGGTTCCGGGCTCGTGCCGGCCTGGTGCAGCTC
>JBGQJH010000243.1:0-4768 GCA_041498935.1 Pyrinomonadaceae bacterium
CCTCTCTGGCAGCAGGCATCAGCGATTCATCGTTCGCCTCAAATCAAATCAGACGGTCCTTATTGCGCACAACATCGACATCGCACCGCGGGTCGCCGGGCTACAGAAGGGCGATAGCGTACGCTTCTACGGCGAGTACGTGTGGAACGAAAAGGGCGGTATGGTCCACTGGACGCACCACGACCCGGAAGGGAGGCACGTGGCAGGTTGGCTCAAACATAACGGGCGGAACTATCAGTAACAGCCGTTGCGTGTTCCTCTCCGGGACGCAACCCAACTGATTCATTCGATCGTTGGGCGCTTAGTGGAGTGAAACGAGGAGTAACGGGGAAACATACACAACATGAATCTCATTGATATTCGTCAATTGTTCGCAGAAGAAATCCGAGCCGTCGCGAACATTCAAACGAAGGCTTTAGTGGTGGCGTTTGCAAGAGTTCCACGCGAGCATTTTCTTGGGCCGGGTCCGTGGCAAATTGCCTACCCGGATACTCGCGGATCAAATATTGGTGGCTTAACTATCGGAACCAATTACCGGTTGACTGATAACGCTGATCCTCGACATCTGTACCATAACGTTCTGATCGCCATTGATTCGAGTCGTCAGTTAAATAACGGGCATCCGAGCACCCTCGCTTCGTGGCTTGACGCGCTCGAACTCAAAGAAGGAGATCGTGCTCTTCATGTCGGGTGCGGGGTCGGTTACTACACGGCAATTATCGCTGAAGTAGTTGGGCCGCACGGTCATGTCACTGGCGTCGAGATAGATCCAGACCTTGCCTCGCGTGCGCGTAACAATCTCGCTCACCTCGATCAGGTTGAGGTCTTGCAGACTGATGGCGGAGAGTACAATCCTCAACCTACTGACGCGATCTTTATCAACGCTGGCGCGACGCACCTGCGAACTGCCTGGCTTGACAATCTCCGACCCAACGGGCGGTTGCTGCTGCCGCTGACAGTTGCCGCTGACCCTAACGCCACTGGCATGGGCTTCATGTTGAAAGTGAAACATGAAGGCCAAAGCTATGCGGCACGCTTTCTTTCGCCAGTCATGATCTTCCCCTGCATCGGCTCACGTGATGAAGAGGCAAACCAGCGACTCGGTGATGCCATGAAGCTTGGGACGTGGGGGTCAGTGCAATCTCTTCGCCGGGAAGCGCATGAGCCGAGTGATACTTGCTGGCTGCATGGTGACAACTTCTGCCTTTCTACATCGCCTGTAGCGGCAGTATCATCTGCGCAGGATTGAGATTTACAATTAGGAACGCGCCCAACCATTGGACCGGAGCCCGGGCAGCGTGTTCTTCAACTTGGGACCCGGTCGCTACCGCTCCCGGTTCTGACTTGTCTCTAATTGCCGCACCCGGTTAACTCAGACGTTAGACCACCCACTACCAGGCTGAGTGTTGCGGTAGACTATGGTCGGAGGTTGTCGAATATGGGAAACAAGGTCCACTGGGAGCATATCTACGACACGAAAGACGCAAGGGAAGTGAGCTGGTTTCAGGAGCACGCCGCCCAATCGATTCAACTCATCAAGAACTCGGGCGTGAATCTGAACTGTCAGATCATTGATGTCGGTGGAGGCGCATCTACCCTGGTTGACGATCTGCTTGATAACGGGTATTCGGGAATCACGGTGCTCGATATCTCCGGCGCGGCATTGCGGCGCAGTCAGGAGCGACTTGGCCAGCGTGCGTCACAGGTCACATGGCTGGAAGCGGACATTACCCAGGCAGAGCTAGAGGCCAACTTCTACGACGTCTGGCACGATCGGGCGGTGTTCCATTTTCTTACGAATGAGACGGATCGGCTGGCGTACGTACGAGCGGTGCATCGATGCGTGAAGAGTGGGGGACACATCGTTGTCGCTTCTTTCGGGATCGGCGGGCCAGAGAAGTGCAGCGGGCTGAACGTTGTGCGCTACAGCGCCGAGAGCATGCACAGGGAGTTTGGCGACGAATTCGAATTGGTTGATACGACAACGGAACTGCACCACACGCCGTTCGGCACAGATCAGCAGTTTATCTACTGCTATTGCAGAAAAACATAGGGCGGTCTAACAATCTGTTGGACGCGAGCGGAATCAGATCGTTTCTTATCGACTAAAAAGGCCGGATTCGAAATTGAATCCAGCCTCTCTCCGAAACAGTAACCCGGTCGCTACTGCTCCCGGTTCTGATAAGTACCAGCTTAGAAGCGGTTGAGATACTCGCCGGAGACGATGAAGGACCTAACCATCTGTGCAGCGTGAAAATCGCCGCCGTGGTTATTCAGTTTCTGCAACCAGAAATCGTAACCGGTGTAGTCCGTGTCGGGCCCAACGTTCGGGTCACGTCGCAAGTAGCCCAGATACTGCATCAGCACGAACGCCTTGTTCTTCTCGGCGCTGGATAAGTCAGTATCTTCCGCGACCGCCCGCACTATTTGCGCGCGCGTCATCCCGCCAGTAACCAAAGCATCGCGCTCAGCTTGCGACAGGGGATTGCCGGCATTAGCGTTTAAGGCATCTACAAAAGCCGCTGTCGTCATTGAGTTCGGATAGGCGGTAGTGAAACGCGCCCGCGACACGAAATCATTCGCAAACGCTACCTTGTTGTTTTCCAACACAGTCTGCCAATTAGGCTGGCCGACCACTACTCCATTGGACATCTCGAGCGTGTCCGGCAGAAACTCACTGCGCCGAACGATAGGCACCGACAGTGTATGAGTGGTGCCAAAAGTCGAAGTGCCAATGGCGTCGCCGTAAGCCACTTTGTACATCCGTTCGACAAGGTAGCCAGTCTCCTGGAATTCAATGGAAAGGAAGAAGGCACCCGAGGTATTGTCACGGCGTCCCTGAATGCATTCTGCGTCACCGGCGCAAGGAGTGGGAGTGGTCTGACTTATCCAGAAGTCAAAACCGCTCTGGTCCGGGAAGCGGCTCAGGAAGTCGACGTATTGCTGGTTGACGAAGAAGTCAGAGTCGTTGATTGTAATAGGCGTGTTCGTGCCGGGTCGCAGGCGCAACGGCTTTACTTTGATGTTTCCGTAGTAAAGATCGGATGGGAGATTGGGAATCTCGGTCACTATGTGTAATGTCGGTGCCTGTGCCCAGACAGTCAAGGCAGCAAAGGCTGTGATTAACAAAGCGACTGCAAATTTCATCTTAATGCTCCTGGCGTAACAAATGTCTTCTGAGGGAAAAGGCCTCGAAACGAGGGACTTGTCTAACACCAAGTGCTTAGACGCGCCGACAAGGGCTAAAGTTTAACTCTTGGCGTCAATTTGCGTCAATCCAGACCTTTGATTTCGGCCACCTAGATTAATATCCCGGCGGCTGAGAGGTAGAAACCGGCTCGTGGGGTTGCTCGAAAGTCGAGCCAGAGACAAAGAAATGCGCGTAGCACTCGATGGCCTCCCGCTCACGTCGCCCAAAACCGGCGTAGGGCATTACACCTTCGAACTTGCCTGCGCCCTGGCCGGCATTGAGCCCTCCAGCCTAATTGAGATTGTTTACCCTTCAACCTACCCGTCAATTATTCTGGCCGAAGACGAGAGAGCGCTTCCCGATAATTTGAAAGCGATTCGCGTTCCCGTTGGACCTTTAGCGCGTCACTGGTGGTCGGCCGGCCTGCCGCGTTACATCCAAAAGAGCAAGCCGGACGTCTTTCACGGCACAAACTATGACGTGCCCTTGTGGCTTCGGTGCGCGACCGTGCTGACTATTCACGATCTATCACACCTGCTTCATCCGGAGACTCATGAAAAGCGGAGTGTGAGGCGCGCGCGCCGGCGCTTGCCCCTGATGGCCCGTGTCGCCGACGCCATCATCACGCCCAGTGAAAGCGTCGGACGCGAAGTCTGCGAACGTCTCAAAACCAGTCCTGAGAAAGTCTTCGCAATACCGGAAGCGGCGCGCGCTTGCTTTCGTCCACTGCCTTTTGCGGCGACCGCAGACGTGCGCCAGCGGCTGGGTGTTCGAGACGACTTCCTGCTCACGGTCGGCACGCTCGAACCGCGCAAGAATCTGTCGTTGCTGGTGAGCGCCTTTGAGGAGGTAACGCGCGCCCGGCCTCAAAGCAACACGCAGCTCGTGATCACTGGTGGCCGTGGTTGGTTGAGCGGCCCGCTCTTCTCCGCGATAGAGCGGTCGCCGGTGCGAGATCGCATTGTGCTTACTGACTACCTCCAGGACGCTGATCTGCGGGCCTTGTACGCATCCTGCCGCGCCTTCATCTACCCGTCGCTATACGAGGGCTTTGGCCTGCCGCCGCTGGAAGCGATGGCGTGTGGCGCGCCGGTTATCGCGAGTCACATTTCAGCACTAGCCGAAACTACCGGGGACGCGGCGCTGCTTTTCGATCCCCGGAGTGTCGGCGCACTTACACAGGAAATTCTCGAACTGCTTGACGGTGAAACCCGGGAAAACCTTCGACGCGCACTTTCGACTGCCGGGCAGCGGCGGGCCGCCGAGTTTTCATGGGAAAGAACTGCGCACGAGACACTGCAGGTTTATGCGGAAGCGGTGAAACGCTTCGGCAAGAGTGCAGGGTGATCCGGTGAATACTCGCTCAACGACCTTCAGCAAATTTTCGTCCCCGCGACTGCGCGTGCTTTTGTTCCTGGTGCTGTGGTTCGCTTATGGCGCCGCGATCAATTCCAGCAACCTGCTCGAGTTTGACCTGCAACAAATTGGCGTTGAGGCTATGGTCGAGCGCGGCCACTTTTACCTCGAGGGCTCGACTTCACCCCAACTGCAAACCAAGGGCGACGTCTTCGAGTACAG
>JBGQJH010000244.1:0-4767 GCA_041498935.1 Pyrinomonadaceae bacterium
ACACGTGAGGAAACGACGATGAAAAAACTAATTCTTGTTTTGTTTATTACGCTAGCTTCTGTTTCAATAACTGCGGCAGATACGATCTATCTGCGCGGCGGGACAACGCTGCGAGGCACGGTGCTTGGCTTCATTAATGGCCGCTTTGCCGTACAGTTGACCAGCAACGCAACCTTGCCTGTCAGTCCCGCGAATAATAGAAACCAGTCCACCTTTCCGAGCAACACCACCGGCACAACGCGCACAGTCAGTGCCGGCGAGGTGATTTTCCTGCGACCACGCGACATCGACCGCATCGAGATTGACGGTCGTTCGCTTGATGACGCTCGTTATCAAACGCGCACAGTCGACGTCTCGCTCGGACCAAATTGGATTGACACGGGCCTCGATGTTAGACGCAGCGAGCGAATAAGAGTTGACGCGTCGGGAACGATCTATGCGGGCCGCACGCGCATCACGCCCGCGGGCTTGAGTTCGACCGATCCGAATGCGCCTCTGCCGCGCGCCGCAGAGGGAGAACTCATCGGCGTCATCGGTAACGACTACGCTGCCCCAATCATCGAGCTTGGTTCCGGCCGCGAATTCGTCGCCGACCGCGATGGCCGTCTTTATTTAACGATTAACCGCGGCAACTACACCGATGCTCGGGGAGCCTTCAACACGCGGATCCGCAAAGAGGTTGATCTGACGGCCATGACCAGAGCTGATGACAATCGCAATCAGAACGATAATAACGATCCGTTTGGACTGCCGGATGAATCAGGAACCGGGCCGGCTGCGACCCGTTCGCGACAGCCGGGGGACTACAATCCCAACCGGGACAACCGCCGCACCAATCGAACGCTGGAGCGGACTATTGAGGTGCAAGGCAATCAGCCGCGCGGAATGGATACCGGGATCGATCTGCGCGCAGGCGACCAGGTGATAATCACGGCGACGGGAAACGTAACTGCCGGGAGGCGCGCTGGAGTAGTTTCACCTGAAGGCGGACGGCAGAGCGCGGGAGCAGTGTTCGGCGCTACCGCTTATCCGGTGCCAACCGCTGGTGTGGGTGCGCTGATTGGCTACATCCTTCAGCCCAACGGCCAAAGCTCGCAACCTTTCTACATTGGCAGCCAGTCAACGTTTACCACCCCGGTCGATGGCAGACTCTATCTGATGGTCAACGACGATAACTACAGCGATAACAGCGGCAGCTTCAGCGCGCGCATCGTTTATCCCGACTATCGATAGAACCTAAAGCGAATGGGGTAACTGGGGAAAAGGGGAACAGGGGAAAGGGGAACTTAATCTTTTCCCCTTTTACCTGTTCCCCTTTTCCCCGTTTTCCCTGTAAAAGCGGTTTTTAATGACGGGCTCGTTAGGCCGTGCTAAGATTCCAGCCATCATGCATGCGGATGTAGTCATTATCCGATTGATTTTTACTGGAATTCTCGTTGCCTCTGGATACGTTCTCAAACCTGTCAACGGCGATCCGTGGATCTCTGCCGGCGTCGGCGCCATCATCGCAGTTTGCATAATTCTCTTCGAACGAAGAATCAGACGCGCCTCTTTGAAGACCCTGATCGGCGCCGCGGTCGGCTCGATTATGGGAATCGTCGGCGCGTTTCTGATTGGCTCTTTGATTAGCCGGCAGGAATCCCCGGCGGTGGCTGCTGAAGTCAAGACTTTTGTGACTCTTGCCCTGACGTTCTTCATGGCGTACGTGGGCCTGATGGTCGGAGCCGCCAAGGGCGATTATCTGGAACTGTCCGCGCTCGGCGGCATACTCAGTGACAAAGCGTCTCGCCGCGATCTAAAAATTCTCGACACGTCGGTAATCATCGACGGTCGCATCGCCGACGTTGCTGAGACCGGGTTCCTCACGGGCACGCTGGTCATCCCGCAATTCATCCTGCGTGAGTTGCAGCAGGTAGCCGATTCTCCCGATTCATCAAAACGTCAACGTGGCCGGCGCGGCCTCGACATGCTCAACCGGTTGCAGAATAACAGTTCGCTCGACATCCAAATTGTCGAGACCGATTTTCCTTCGGTGCGCGAAGTTGATCTGAAGTTGATCGAGCTTGGTAAGCAACTTGACGCCGTCATCGTGACCAACGATTTCAATCTCAACAAAGTTTCGCAGCTACGCGGTGTGAGCGTGCTCAACATCAACGAGCTGGCTAATGCACTGAAGCCGGTGGTGTTGCCGGGCGAAGCAATGCGGGTGTTCATTCTGAAGGAAGGCAAGGAATACAATCAGGGCGTTGCCTACCTCGACGATGGCACGATGGTAGTCGTGGATAACGCGCGCCGGCTGATTGGCAAGAACGCCGACATCGCGGTGACCAGCGTCCTGCAGACAACTGCCGGCAAAATGATCTTCGGGCGTCTTTGGGAAGAGCCGGAGAATGGTTCTCCTGGTGGCGAACATCGTGTTAACGGTTCCGTGCGACGCCCCTCGCGTGATCCGCGGGGCGGATCAGTGCCCGTGCGTATCACCGACAGTGAACCGCTAACGGAATCGTAAAAAAGTGATAAGTGATGAGTGTACGGCAAATGGCCGCTGTTTTTCCCCTCATTAGTTATTACTTTTCAAAGCGTCGCGATCATTACCCTCATAACCTATGAAGAGAATCTCCTGGTAGATCTTCGTCGTTCACCTGTCACTTTCTTATGAATGTCGCAATCATTGCCGCCGCCGGGCAAGGCACGCGGATGGCGGGCAAGCGGCCGAAGCAGTTTCTGGAACTTGCGGGCAAGCCCATTATTTTCCACGCGCTCGACGCCTTCGAGCAGTGTGATGCGATCCAGGAAATGATCGTAGTCTTAGCCGTGGATGAAGTAGCCGGCTTTCTTTCCCTTGCCGAGAAACATAATTTGCAGAAGATCAGAGCCGTAGTGCCGGGAGGCGCAACCCGGGCCGAGTCAGTACTTCATGGTTTGCTCATCGTGGAAGAGACAACTGCTGAAATCGTCGCGGTTCACGATGGCGTGCGCCCATTTGTGACGCCCGATGAAATCGCGCGCACGCTCGAGGCTGCCAAACTCGAAGGGGCGGCTATTCTGGTTTCAGCTCCCGTCGATACAATGAAAGAGGTCCGGGAGGGAGCGGTTGTGAAGACGCTCAAGCGTGCTGAGCTGCGCAACGCCCTGACACCACAGTGCTTTCGCTATAAACTACTTCGCCGCGCCTACGATGAAGCGGACGTTTTTGATTCGGAATTGACGGATGAAAGTTCACTCGTTGAACGTCTGGGAGTGAAGATCGTGACCGTTGAAGGAAGTTCACGCAACATCAAGATCACGCGGCCGGAAGATATTCCGATCGCGGAAGCAATACTGAAGTCAGTGAGCAGTGAGCGGTGACCAGTAAATCCCCGCGGCTCATCAATGGGATGTCGACAAGTGATTACTAACAACCCATTATCTGCTTACTGCTCACTGCTTACTGCTCACTGATTTTTATGTTCAGAATCGGCATTGGAAACGATACGCACAAGTTAGTTGAGGACCGGCCACTGATGCTTGGCGGTGTCAGCGTTGCCAGTGACCGGGGCGGCGAAGGCCACTCTGATGCAGACGCTCTCTTGCATGCAATCACGGACGCGCTGCTGGGCGCGCTCTGCGAAGGCGACCTTGGAGTGCATTTTCCCGACAACGATCCACGATGGAAAGACGCGAACAGTGTGCAGTTACTTTCGCGTGTAGCGTGGCTGGTGCATGAGCGCGGCCTTCAGGTCGTAAACGTCGACGCCACGATCATGCTCGAGAGACCACAGCTCAGGCCCTATGTGTTGTCCATGCGTGAGAACATCGCGGAAGTTCTGGGCGTGGAACTTTCTTGCGTGAGCGTGAAAGCCAAGACCGGCGAAGGACTGGACGCAGTAGGGCAAGGGCTTGCCGTTTCCGCGCAGGCTGTGGTTCTGTTAAGAGCAAATTAACTTATTTGTCCTGGTTTGACGTCTTCTCTGTGCTCCCTCTGTGTGCTCTGTGTCTCTGTGAGTAGTTGCTGCGAATTGGTCACCACAAGACACAGAGGACTCTGAGGTTGCACAGAGAAAATCAAATTAAGGAAACGCCCAGGCTAAGGGGAAACGTTTGAGACCGCAGGACGTAATTCGCAAAAAGCGCGACGGCGAGCAGCTCTCACGCGAGGAAATTACCTTCTTCATCGAAGGCGTGTCGCGAGGAACAATCGCCGACTATCAGACAGGCGCGCTGCTGATGGCCATCTACCTTAACGGCATGAACGATGCCGAGCAGGAAATGCTGACCGATGCCATGCTGCATTCGGGAAGCACGCTGGATTTTTCAGACATCGACAAACCAAAAGCCGACAAACATTCCACGGGTGGAGTTGGCGACAAGACCTCACTATTGATTGCGCCCATGGTTGCAGCCTGCGGAATATGCGTACCCATGATTTCCGGGCGTGGCCTGGGCCACACCGGAGGCACGCTCGACAAACTAGAGTCCATCCCCGGTTACCGGGTCGACCTGAGTGCCACTGAATTCGAGCACGTGCTCAAGACTGTCGGTTATGCGATGTCGGGACAGACAGCGGAATTGGCGCCGGCGGACAAAAAGCTGTACGCGCTGCGCGACGCGACGGCCACCGTTGAGGCGATCCCATTGATCGTGGCCTCGATAATTTCAAAAAAAGGCGCCGCCGGCCTCGATGCAATGGTGATCGATGTGAAGGTTGGCTCGGGCGCGTTTATGCGCGATGACGATCGCGCCAGGGCGCTGGCGCACGCTCTTGTCAAAACGGGTAACGCTTGCGGC
>JBGQJH010000245.1:0-4760 GCA_041498935.1 Pyrinomonadaceae bacterium
AGCGCCAATGTCCACCACTACCAACATTATCGATAAAGCGCTGCCGCGCGAGATGCAGCAGCACACCTACGCGATCCTGCGCCGGGTGGAGGAAAGCCATTGGTGGTTTGTCGGGCGGCGGCGAATTATCCGAAGTTTTCTCGAACGCGTTTGTCGCGATCTTCATGCAGATCGAGCAGAGCACGGTAAAGAAAGTTCCACTCTAAACATACTTGATGTCGGCTGCGGCACCGGCGCAAACCTGGAAATGCTTGCGCAATTTGGCGACGCCGAGGGCGTGGATGTTTCCGCGGAAGCGTTGTCCTTTTGCCAGGCGCGCGGACTCCGGAATGTGAAACAGGGTCAGGCGGAGGCCTTGCCCTACGACGCCAATTCTTTTGATCTGGTTACCGGCCTCGATGTTGTAGAACATCTCGATGACGATTTCGCGGGTTTGCAAGAGATGCGGCGGGTGTTGCGTCGCGGCGGGCGAGCGCTCCTGTTTGTGCCGGCGTTCATGTTTCTGTGGGGTGTGCAGGACGTTGTGAGTAATCACCGGCGCCGTTATACCTTGAAAGAACTGAAGCGAGTGGTGCGGGAGGCGGGCTTCGAGGTTGAGCGCGCGACCTATGTGAACCTTAGCTTCTTTGCCCCCATACTTCTGGGCCGGCTCTTCATGCGCGCCACAGGGCTACGCCCGGAATCAGAAAACAATATTCCGGTTGGGTTTCTTAATGGCTTCCTGGGAAAACTTTTAGGCGCAGAAAGCACGCCGCTGCGCTATTTGAATTTTCCTTTCGGAGTTTCAATTATTTGTGTGGCGCGCAGGATTGAGGATAAACCGCCGAACGTTTAGAGGCGGGCGTTGCCCGCCGGCGTTGAGGTCCTGGTAGTTTGGTTATTACAAGTGAAAACTTACGAAGAAGAAACTCTGGTTAGCACTGAGCAGGCTACGGTTAGTCGTGGCGTGAAGCCGGAGGTATCGATCTTCCTTCCCGTCTACAACGAAGAACCAAATCTGCCGCCACTCCACGCGAAGTTAGACCAGGCCCTGAAAGCTCTCGGGCGAACCGCCGAAATCGTTTATGTCGACGATGGTTCGACTGATGGCAGTTTGAAAGTGCTGCGCGAACTGGCCCGGGTCGACAGCCGCGTTCGCGTGGTTGCCTTGCGGCGCAACTACGGTCAGACCGCGGCGATGGCCGCCGGCATCGATGCCGCCTCCGGTGACGTGCTGATCCCGATGGACGCCGATATGCAAAACGATCCGGCTGACATCGCGCGGCTGCTTGCGAAGCTCGACCAGGGCTATGACGTAGTTTCCGGCTGGCGCAAGGATCGGCAAGACAAGTTAATCACCCGCAAGATTCCCTCGATGCTGGCCAATCGACTGATCTCCTGGATTGGCGGTGTGCCGTTGCACGACTACGGCTGCTCGCTGAAGGCCTATCGCCGCGAGTCGATCGAAGACGTGCGCCTTTACGGTGAGATGCATCGTTTCATTCCCATCTATGCGTCATGGGGCGGCGCACGCGTGGCCGAGATTCCCGTTGAGCATCATGCGCGCACCATGGGCAAGTCAAAATATGGTCTGTCGCGCACGCTTAAAGTTGTATTCGATCTGATGACGATCAAATTTATGGCGTCATACCAAACGAAGCCGCTCTATATTTTCGGGTCAGCCGGCCTTTTGACGTTCGCGATCTCTTTCTTTTCCGCGTTGTTCGCGCTGCTGATGAAGTTTGTCTCCTGGCCCAAGCACGCGGATTTGGTGCAAACTCCGTTGCCCGTGTTGGCTATGGTGCTGTTGGTTTTGGGCATCCAGTTCTTCCTGATGGGCCTGTTGGCAGAAATGCTCGTGCGCACCTACCACGAGTCGCAGGCGAAATCGATTTATGCAGTGCGCGAGAGAATTGGATTTACCACGGAGGGCACAGAGGAACACAGAGAATGAACAACAACGAAATAAGCAGCGCAGTTGTTGATTCAGCAATGAAGGTTCATTCGGCGCTGGGACCAGGCTTGCTTGAGAGCGCTTACGCGATTTGCCTAACCCACGAGTTAGTGAAACGGGGACTCAGAGTATGCAGCGAAGTCCCGCTTCCCGTCATATACGATACTGTGAAATTAGATGCGGGATACCGGCTCGATCGTCGAGGACACTGTCATTGTCGAACTCAAAGCAGTAGAGGCATTGGCGCCAATTCATCAAGCTCAGATTCTTTCGTACCTGAAACTGAGTGGTAAGCCGATCGGGCTTTTGATCAATTTCCATTCACTTCATTTGAAAGATGGAATCAAACGATTTGTCATTCAACCTCCGTGTTCCTCTGTGTCCTCTGTGGTGAATAACTTGCTATGTGTGGAATAACCGGTTGGGCCAATCTCGACTCGCAAACGCCGCCGCCTGATGGCGCGCGGGAACTCCTGCACTCAATGTGCGAACGCATGGTCCATCGCGGACCGGATTCCGAGGGCTTGCTGGTGACCAGCGGCGTGGCGCTGGGAATGCGCCGGCTTGCGATCATCGATTTGGTGACCGGCGAACAGCCCACCTTCAACGAAGACAAAAGCGTGGCCGTCATCCTCAACGGCGAAATCTACAACTACCGCGAACTCCGCCAGGATCTCGAAAGGCGCGGACACAGTTTCCGCAGCCAGTCAGACACGGAAGTGCTGCCTCATCTTTACGAGGAGTACGCAGACGAGATGGTCCAGCATCTGAACGGCATGTTTGCTTTTGCGTTGTGGGACTCAAAACGGCGCCGGCTTCTGCTAGCGCGCGATCGTTTTGGCGAGAAGCCGCTTTACTGGTGCGTGTTTGACAACACGTTGCTTTTCGCTTCGGAGCCAAAAGTTTTGCTGGCCCACCCGGCCGTAAAGAGTTCGCTGAATCTACAGGCGCTGCGCCAGTATCTCTCGTTCGATTACGTGCCCGCGCCGCTCACGATCTACCAGGACATAAGCAAACTACCCGCCGCGCACACCTTAACGCTCGAGGATGGCAAGATTGAGACTCGCTCTTACTGGCGCCTGAGTTACAAGACCACACAACCGCCTCCGACCGAGACGGAAGCCGCCGAACATCTGCGCGAGCTGCTGGCCGACTCGGTGCGCATGCGTCTGGTTTCGGATGTGCCTTTGGGAGTTTTGCTCTCGGGCGGCATCGACTCATCGACGATCGCGGCGCTAGCGGTGCAGGCCTCCTCCGAAGCCGTCAAGACGTTTTCGATTTCGTTTGCGGAATCGTCGTTTGATGAGTCGTGGTATGCGCGGGCGGTGGCGAAGTTTCTCGGTACCGACCACCATGAGGAGCGTCTCAGCGCAAACCTCGCGGCAAACCTTGTCGGCGAGATTGGGTCGTGGATGGATGAACCCTTTAGCGATCCCTCGCTCGTGCCCACTTACTTACTATCTCGCTTCACGCGCAAGCATGTGACCGTCGCTCTTGGCGGCGATGGCGGCGACGAGCTGTTTGCGGGCTACCCGATGTATCGCGGCCATCGCTGGGCGGAGAATTACTCGAAAGTTCCTCGCGCTTTGCGCACGCGCGTAATCGAGCCGCTGGTAGGGCTGCTTCCGGTGAAGACGAAAAACCTCTCGTTTGACTACAAGGCAACGCGATTCATCGCCGGAACAAAATACGATCGAGTTGCGAGACACCACGTTTGGTTTGGTTCGTTTAATCCCGACGAGCAGAAAGAGCTGTTGACTCCGGAAGTGCTCCGCTCGAGCGACGGCGACATTTATCGCGAGGCGCAACTGATGTTGGACCAGTGTGACTCGACGGACGTTGTAGAGCAGATGCAAAGTCTCGACACGCAGCTTTACCTCGCCGAGGACATCCTGACGAAAGTCGATCGCGCCAGCATGGCGGTGTCGCTGGAAGTTCGCGCCCCGTTTCTCGACCCGAGAGTTGCTGAGTTTGCCGCTTCGTTGCCGGCAAATTACAAGCTGAGAGGTCGGCGGACAAAATATATTTTGAAGCGTGCGATTGCGGATTTCCTGCCACCATTTGTGACCCGCAGGGGCAAGAAAGGTTTTGGCGTTCCGGTGGCGGAGTGGTTGAAAGGAAAACTGCGCCCGCTGGCGCGAGACCTCCTGTCGCCTGAGCGCGTGCGCAAAGCCGGCGTCTTCAATCCTGAATACGTAACCAGACTACAAGATGAACACGAGCGCGGAGTGGCTAATCATCGGAAGCTTCTCTGGACCTTGCTAATGTTTGAACTCTGGCACGAGAGCTTTATCGAAACGCCACGACGAATTGAAACGTCTGTGGGCAGTAGACAGTGAGCAGTGGGCAGACGGCAGAAAGCAGGTCAGCACCGCTTGCGGTTGCGGGCGGGTTAACCCGGAGCAGAGTCCCGTAGGGACAGAATGTTCATAGACTTGAGTAACCCTCAAACTCTTAGCCCCGCCAGGGACGACATGTCGCTCGTAACGGAGCTTTAATTTCTAAGGAGTTTCTGTTGCTATGAAACATATGACTCCCACGGAGCCAATTGCGGGCCAGGGCACCCGAGCTCTCGGTCAGACGGAGGCTTTTCACTTAGCGCAGCCCCAATCACCCATGGACCACTGCCCTCTCGTGACACTACCCCTTAAATGGACGAACTAACTCTTGAGCAGGCAGTCGATGATCTTTACTACTGGTGCCGGCGACGCGACTTTGCCGGTTACGATCCGTTCGATGCGCTGAACAGTCGAGTCTTCCAGTCAACTCCTCTGAGACATTACCGTACGCCGCGATTGATTTGGACCCAACTCTGCAAACGCTCGCC
>JBGQJH010000246.1:0-4754 GCA_041498935.1 Pyrinomonadaceae bacterium
CTCTACACTTCGACCTGCGGCGGCCGCACCGAAGATGCAGAAAATATTTTCAACGACGCTGTTCCGTATCTGAAGGGGCGCGAGTGTGCCGCGGAAGGCCGCGCCGCGCTTGCTCCTTTTACAATCAAGACAACGCGCGAGCCGGCGGAGCTTAAGGAGGAACAGAATGTGGCGCTGGCGCGCGAGGTTGCGCTTCTGGCTATTCAAAGCTTCACTTCGTTGCGCGCGAAAGTTTCCGACGCCTGGCTCAACGCGGACGCGCCGGTTTCCGAAGTTCGTAGTTGGCTCACATCGGTTGGGAAGCTGGCTCATCAGTTAGCGCCAACCGTCACGGAAGAAGTAAACCGCCCGCCGGAGTTTGCGACGGCGCTCAGCGCGGCAGCGTTTGGGGAAAGTCGCGGCAGCACACTGCTGAACGATGCCGACGTGGAATATTTTCTGGCGGTCCGCGACGCCGGCGAAATACCACCCGGTAACCGCGCTGATGTCGCCCTGCTAATCCGCGAGGGTTATCTTGCGGTCCTGCCTGACGCGACCCTGCACCCGCGCGAGCCGCTTTCGCGAGCGCGCGCGCTGCATTCGATTGCGCGCCTCCTGGAAGCGCGGAATCTGCTTCAACTTCAGAAAGGGACGGCGCGGCCAACCGCCGAAAACTCGCTAATCCTCCGCAGCACTAAAGGGAAAGATCAGCCAGTCAAGGTTAGCGTCGACGCTTTTCTGTTTCGCCAGATTGGAGAAACGATCTATCCGGTTCGCTCCGTGGCGTTGGTCGGCGGTGAGCCGGTTGTTTTTCACGTGAACGCCGCCGGCGAAGTCGATTATCTGGAAGTGCGGCCCGCGCCAAATGGCGCGGCGGCGGATCGCTTCTCGCCGTTTACAAACTGGACAACGGAGTTGTCGCTCTCGCAGGCACAGGCGCGACTGGGGCGCTTCGCCGGCGGCATTGGATCGCTTAGGGACTTGCGCGTCATCGTGCGCGGGCGATCAGGAAGAGTAACCGACCTCGAGGTCGCAGGTACGGATGGGACGCGTCAGGTTCTCGGCGGACGCATTCGTTCAGCGCTCGGTTTGCGCGAACAACTTTTTGTGATCGAGCGGAAGTATGACGAAACCGGACGCGTCACCGGCTTCACTTTCCTCGGCCGCGGTTGGGGACACGGCGTCGGCATGTGCCAGGTGGGCGCCTACGGCCTCGCGCGCCAGGGCTTTACTTACGAACAAATTCTCAAGGCCTACTACACCGGGATTGAGTTGACGAAGATGTATTAGTTCGCGACTCTATTAGATGAAAGAATTCCGGCATCCGCGGACGCGACGTGTTTATTCTTCAGTAAGTGTTAACGCCTCTCATCTATGATAAATTCGCGCCTTAAGCCGCTTGGAAATGAAGGAAATCGACATGACCTCAAGCATTGAACCGCTCCTGACAGTCGCCGACCTGGACGCTTTCCCGGAAGACGATGGAAACCGCTATGAGCTTATCGAAGGAGAACTATTCGTGTCTCGCGCTCCCGGTATTCCACACCAACGCGTCCTGCTCAACCTTGAAATTGGTCTTAGCGATTATCTGAAAGCGAATCCGATTGGCATTCTCGTCCCTGGCGCGGGCGCGATCTTCAGCGATTACGACGCTGTGATCCCCGACCTGGCTTTTGTTCGCAATGAACGATGGGATCAGGTGGTGACCGGCGAGAAGTTTACGGGCGCGCTCGACCTGGTTATCGAAATACTTTCGCCTGGGACTCAGAACCGCCAGCGCGATTTGTCTGCGAAGCATCGGCTTTACGGAAAATGCGGCGTCCAGGAATACTGGATTGTCGATTCGGAGAATCGGGAGGTTCTTGTGCTTCGTTTACAAGGACAGATGCTCGAGGAAGTCGCCGCGCTCAAAGGCGACGATGAACTAACCTCGCCTTTGCTTTCCGGCTTTCAACTGAAAGTCAGCACCATCTTCAATCTGTGAAACCCCCAAAGAAATCTGGTGTTCTCTCGTGCGTTTCTCTCGTAACCAAATTATCGGCGCGCTGATTCTCCTGGCATTACTCTGGATGGTAATTCTCTACCGCATGATATTCTCTCGCGCGTGAGCGCTGACGAAGGCCAAGAGAACAGTCCAGTCGAATCCTATACGGAGATCGCGAGTGAAGCGCAAGTCAGTGGGCAGGATGCCCGCGCTCCCGGGGTCCTCGCGATCGTTGGCCCGACGGCTTCCGGCAAGAGCGCGCTGGGAATTGAAGTTGCGCTGCGTTTGGATGGCGAGATCATTAATTGCGACTCGGTCCAGGTTTATCAGGGTATCCAAATCGCCACCGCCAAAGTTCCGCTCGCGGAGCGCCAGGGTATTCCTCATCACTTGATCGATTTCGTTTCGCCAAATATCAACTACACCGCGGGTGATTGGGCGCGTGAGGCTGCCGCGACAATTGCAGGCGTTCAGCGACGTGGTCGAGTACCGATACTGGTTGGGGGCACTGGACTCTACCTGCGCGCCTTACGTAATCCCTTCTTTCCCAGTCCGCAGACTGATGCGGAACTCCGCCGCAGGCTTAACAAGCTGCGTGAACGCCGCGGCGCCGAACACCTTCATCGCCTGCTGCAACGCCTTGATCCCGACAGCGCGGCAGAACTTTACCCACGCGATTGGCCTCGTGTACAACGCGCGATCGAAGTGCGCCTGCAAACCGGCGAGGCAATGTCGCAACAGAAAGGCGGACGGCCAGAACCCACCGAAAGCGCCCGCCGTTTGCGCTCAATGGTTTTGAATCCTCCCCGCACGGAGCTTTACCAGCGCATCAACGAGCGCACCGAAAAGCATTTTGAAGCTGGCCTCGTGGAAGAGGTTAGAGCGCTGCTCGCGCAGGGTGTGCCCGCAAATTCAAATGCCCTGGGCGCCCATGGCTACCGGCGCGTCGTTGAATACCTCAACGGCAGACGCGAGCTCGCGAGCGCCATCGAGCAGACGAAACTCGACGTGCGTCATTATGCGAAGCGGCAGTTGACGTGGTTTCGTCGCGAAGCGGGCGCGGAATGGTTTGAAGGTTTTGGTGAGGACCCGGGCCTACAGCAATCGCTTATTGCGGCGCTTGAGAACACTCGTTAACCAGGATCAAGTTACCGGCTCGCTCGAATCCTAACATTCCTTTAAACTCTTGCCGGCATTCTGAAACTAATCAGAACCGGAAGCGGTAGCGACCGGGTCCTTTGAGCCGTCATGTTGTCCGTCTCAGCCCGGTCGCTACCACCACCCCACGCGGGCTGCCCGCTCGGGGACCCCGATCTGCTCCCGGTTCTGATCTTCCGCAGAGGAACCGGTGGCAGGAACTTTCATTACCTTCGAAGGCATCGATGGCAGCGGCAAATCTACGCAGTTGCGGTTGCTCGCCAACTTTCTCAAACAAAAAGGCTGCGACGTTTTGTCGACGCGAGAGCCTGGCGGCACGCCGGTCGGCAATCGTCTCAGGGCCGCGCTGCTTGATGCACAGGAAGAAGTCGATCCCCTTACCGAACTGCTCGTTTTCGCCGCCGATCGCGCGCAGCACGTTCGTCGCGTTCTGCGGCCGGCGTTGGAGTTGGGCCAGGTTGTCTTCTCTGATCGCTACGCGGACGCCACCGCGGCCTATCAGGGGGCCGGGCGCGGTTTTTCGCCGGAGCTGATTTCAGAAATAATCGCGTTGGCCACTGAAGGACTCAAGCCGGATTTGACGTTGCTCTTCGACCTCTCGGTTGATGACTCAAGCACGCGCACGCGCCGCCGCGTAAACGGCCAGCAACAAGGCGATCGGTTGGATGGAGAGAATGCCGAGTTTCACACGCGCGTGCGCGACGCCTATTTGCGCATTGCGCGTACTGAACCAGGGCGCGTGAAGATTGTAGAAACAAACCAGCCGGTGGAGTTGACTCACGAGCGCGTGAAGGAGATTGTCATACCCTTTTTGCGAAGCAGAGGCCACGTCTGCGGCGACGATGTTGCCCGTGCCTGAATCTTGTTTCAGGAGTTCTCGCAGGTAGTCGGAAACCTTGGCGTTCTTTGCGATAGTCTTGGCGTTCTTCGCGGTTTCGCCATTAGATCGTTTGCACTTTAACCGCAGAGAGCGCAAAAGGATCACGCAAAGAAACGCAAGGTGCGGATAAACAAAGTTAGTTGCAGTCGTCTCAAACCAGGAAAAGAATCAGAATGCTGGATCAACTTACTGGCAACGAGCGGGTCAAGAGACTACTTAAACGGATACTGGAAGCGCGGCGCGTCCCGGGTGCAATGCTCTTTACCGGCGAAGACGGCATCGGCAAGAAACTCTTTGCGCTCGAGATTGCCAGAGCTCTCAACTGCCACTCGCCGCTGGGCGCTGAAGGTTGCGGTCAATGCCCATCGTGCGTGCGCACTGGCAAGTTCAATTATCCGCAAAGCAGCGATCCGGATGACTGGGAGGAAATCATATGGACGGACCACGCGGACGTGGGCATGGTTGTAGCTCCGAAACGCGTGTTGAAGGTCAAGCAGATGCGCCTGATAGAGCGCGAGGCAAACTATCGCCCTTACGAAGGCAAGGCGCGCGTATTTTTAGTCGAAGATGCCGAAAAGCTAAATGACCCGTCGGCGAATGCGCTTTTGAAGGTGTTGGAGGAACCCCCACATACATCTCATATTGTGCTGTTGACCTCCCGTCCCGACATGTTGCTGCCAACAATTCGTTCGCGCTGCCAGATGATCCGGTTCTCGCCGCTCACTGCCGAAGAAATAGAAACCCATTTGGTAA
>JBGQJH010000247.1:0-4744 GCA_041498935.1 Pyrinomonadaceae bacterium
AAATCCGGCCGGCGCAGGTAGACGTTGACGCGCGAGTTGGAAGGCCACGTCCAAAAACCGACCGGCGCCGCAGTGCGGCCGGCGACACATGGTTCAGGTGCGGGTTCGGAAGACAATGCCCGGGGAGTGTGGCTGGAGATCACGAGCGCTAACAGGCAGGCTGTCAAACAATTAAATGCAAATCGTTTTGTTTTCATATTACACATCCATAAACAGGAGGCAGGCGGCAGGAGCAGACGACAGGCAACTCAAAACGCAGTCCGGGAGGGGACGAAATGTTTATAGTCAGTGTGCCCGATAGAGTTTTCGCAGCTCCGGAGGAGCAGAATGTTGCTGAGACGAATTCTCGCTTTCAACATTTCGCTCCTCTGGAGCTCTTGTTTTTGGGTGACGTACCGTGGCTCTAAACATTCGGCTCCTCCGGAGCTAAGAGCCCGTCCAGAGAAGACTTATTTCCGGACAGACTTCTCCCTTCCCAAGATTGAGATTCAAATGCGAGGTGTTGGTTTAGGGGGCAAGAACGAGTAGTGAAGGTGAGGAAGAAGGTCTATTCGTCCACCTCAACAATCTTCAGGCGCGAGGCGAAGCGTTTGAAGTCGTAGTATCTGACCTTGATGCGGTAGTGAACGTCCTGGTTAGAAAAGTGGAGAATATCGTCGGCAGTAGTTTCAGAAGGAAAGACCTGGTCCTCGATCTTAAGTTCGCGCTCTGTTTCGAAAAGCGGGAAGCGTTGTTTGCCGTGCGGCTCCGTAATCCCGCGCAACCTGATCGTCTGAAAGTTAACGGGATCGATCCAGATTTGCCCGACGAAGAAGCGCGTGCGCATCTGGTGAGGGTTCGGCTTCTGCTTCGGGCTCACCGCAAGCAGGTAAGCGGGCCGGCCGTTTAATCTTTCTTCGCCAACATAGGACAAATCATAGGAGGAATCCTGCGTATTGAGTTTCTCAGTCTCCAGACCAAACAGCTGTGAGCCGGCTAAATCCTGAATGTCCTCTTTGGTGATTTTCATCTCGTTGATAGTGGGCCGGGGATGGTAAACGACTTGCTCCACTCGCTGCCCCGAATCATCGAGAACAAAAACTGAGTTGCGGATGTATTCGCCCGTGACTTCGCCGCCGGGCCCGATGGTTTGCAGGATGACATCTCGTTTGAAGGAAAACTGAATCAGTGTTTCCCGAAATTTCCTTTCGGCGTCAATGAAGTTCCTGATGATCAAGGCCGGAGTGGGACCCAGGGAAGGATGTGAAGGAAAAGCAGGCGCGCCGAGTGGCGGCGGCGGTTCATTGACTGAATCCGCCGCGGGATTGTCTCTTGCGCGGGCGTAAGGCGTCGAGGAATACGCGTTCCTTTGTTCTCGTGATTCTTGTTTCGCCGCTGATTGTTCCGCCTGCTGCGCGCTAATGGAAAAGCACAAACCGAGCAGCAACAACCCAGATCTCATCGGATATAACTTGTCTCTCATCATTCTAAAGTTATTTCTTGCGTGCAGTACTGGTCGGTCTCTGAAGTAGACTTGTTAACTTGACTGCGGTGGAACGGAGCGGCGACTTGCCCGCGCGGCAGTGCATTTCTCACCATCTTGTGCGGTTTGGGTAGCCCGTTGCACCCTTAGCCTCATTAAGCATTGTGTGTGCCAAGCCGAGCGATTCATCGCTGGGAAAGGAATACGAGCGGGGCGGCATTCCGCAAAGCCGGTCGACTGATCCGCGCGTGCACTGACCAGCAATCAAGCCCTGCGATCCGGTTGTTCTAGTTTTACTATCTCCTGCAAGTCCTGTTAATCCTGGCTGACAACGCGCGATTTATTGCTATCTCTAACGTCGCGTGATATAAAGCGGAGTCTTAATTAACCCGTTTGCAGTTGAGTTTTGCTTGCTCAAACCCAGTGCAAGCTTGACGAAGTTTCAAGACGTTCGAGAGGGTTAACTTAAGGAGATTGCCGCTTCACCGCTTTCATTGAGCCTGAATATAGGGAGACTCTATGGAGCGAATTACCCGGGAGCATTTTCCCAGGATGCGGAAGCGAGGTTTGGTAATAGATGACGTCCCTGATGAAGTCCTCGTTTACGATCTCGATCGCCAAACGGCGCATTGTCTTAACCGCACGGCCGCCCTGGTTTGGAGGAGTTGCGACGGCAAAACTTCAGCGCCGGAAATTGCGCGCCGTCTCAAAGGGGCACTGGACGCGCCCTGCAACGAAGAGTTGGTCTGGATGGCGCTTGACCAACTGGACAGACTTCATCTTCTGGAGCAATCAGGATCTGTACCAGCTCAATTTTCGCGCCTCTCGCGGCGCCAATTGATTCGTAACTTCGGTCTCGCCGCCGCCGTTGCGTTGCCCGTGGTCACTTCGATCGTGGCGCCAACTGCCGTGCAGGCAGCGACCTGTCAACCGTCGGGCAATCCGTGTGTGCCCAGCAAGCTCTGCTGTTCACCATTGGGTTGCGATGTGCCAAACGGCAAATGCTTTTAAGAACTTTCCCCTTCTTGAGAGTTGTACTTCTAAATTGAGTCAAGTCATCCACAAGGTTGGAAGAGGGGTGTCCCGCATACGAGACCGGCAGGAACTCGGCCTCCGCGTCTCGGAATTACTAACGGGTGCCTGGCGAGACTCTGCACAAACTTCAAACCAGGGTCCCCGCGCGGGCAGCCCGCGTGGGATGGTAGTCCCCGTCCTTAATCTCTCTGAAGCTGAACTGACGGACATTCTGCCCCTGCTTTGTGAATCCGGCGCCGGCGCGCTCGGCTGGTGGCGTATACGCAATACACCGCTGGCAAACTCAGCCGCGGGGGGCCAGCTCCATGAGGTCTACCGGCGGCACAGATTATCCGCTCTTATCCACGAACGCGAGATTGCTTACGTGCTTTCGCTGCTGCGCGCCGAGGGCATCGAGCCGGTGCTGGTTAAGGGTTGGGCCATCGCACGCCTTTATCCTGACGCCGGGCTTCGCCCTTATGGCGATATCGATCTCTGCGTTCGACCCGATCAGTTTGCGCAAGCAAGCGCGGCGTTGGAATGTTTGGAAGAAATTGATGGCCACCAGGTCGATCTGCATTGTGGCTTCACGAGAATCGGACAGACAAAGCCGCAGGACAGCAGGTGGGAGATCCGCAGATTACGCAGAGTCAGGATCAACCAGGACGACATGGATGTCTGGGATGAACTCTTCGACCGCTCGCAAGTTGTCCCGCTAGCGGAGTCCAAAGTCCAAAGTCCAAAGTCCAAAGTCATGTCAGAACCGGGAGCCGTAGCGACCGGGTTCGTGAGAATACTCTGCGACGAAGATCATCTACGCCTCTTGTCTTTGCATCTGCTGCGCAGCGGCGCCAGACGGCCGCCGTGGTTGTGTGACGTGGGCCTTCTCGTGGAATCATTGAACTTTGCATCGCGCGCCAAGGATTTCCGTTGGGATGTGTGCCGGGGCCAGGGTTCGGATCGAACCGCAAACCGGAATCTTAACTGGATCGCCACGACCATCGGTCTGGCCCATCACCTGTTGGGTGCGGACGTTTCCGGAATTGCAAATACAATCTTGGCGGAACGGGTAAGAAACTTGCCGCACTGGCTCATGCCCGCCGTGCTCAGCCAATGGGGCGGTAGGCGTGTCCAAAGTCCAACGTCCATGACTAGTCTGTCTAGTCTGTATTCGCGCTGGGACAATCCCGTGCGCGCAACTGCCGCCGTCGGCGGACAGTTTAATAATTGGCCGCGCCTGCCTTATCGAGTGGCCGAATTAGTAACGCGCCTTCCGGAAGTCCCGCGGCAGTTGGTTTCGTTGGTTGAGCAATTTGCAGTTCGGCCACCGCCGAGTGAGGTAAGGTCGGGTTCTCCTGCGGGTCCCGCCCGCTGGCTTACTGATTTCCGCCTTACTGAAGAATGAATTGAAACCAGGAATGAGGCCGCACCTCTTTCCGAGTCTTTCGCTTTACGCTGTGCATTTATCCTGAGTATATTGGAGAATCCATGAAGACGATATCACCCACCCATCACCCAAAGATGCGCGAGCGCGGCTTGGTCATCGATGAATTGCCGGATGAAGTTTTAGTTTACGATCTCGACCGCGACCGGGCCCATTGTCTTAATCACACTGCGGCCCTGGTTTGGCGCTGTTGCGACGGAAACACTTCGGCGCCGGAGATTGCGCGCCGGCTTAAAGTCGAGCTCGATGCGCCCTTCAACGAAGAGCTGGTCTGGTTGGCGCTTAACCAACTGGAAAAACTTCAGCTTCTGGAGCACTCGATCTCCATACCATCTCAATTTGCGCGGCTTTCCCGGCGCCGGATGATCCGTAACCTCGGCCTCGCTGCCGCGATTGCGGTGCCGGTGGTAACTTCGATTGTAGCGCCCACTGCCGTGCAAGCCGCGTCGTGTTTCAATCAACCTTGTGTCACCCCCGCGGACTGTTGCACCGGAAATCCGCTTTGTAATCCGTCGAACAAATGTAAGTAAGAACGTTCCACTTTACTGAAAGTTGTACCCGTATCTTGACTCACCCTACGCACCAGGTTTGGAAGACATGCTCCAAACGATTATCAGTCTGGCCGAACTTTTGCGAGTCGTTACCCACGACACTTCCGCTTCCGCTGTCGCGAACGCTTTAACCCTAAGGCGTTCTTATGCGACCAGAAGTCAGATGAACAGAGATCAGAGAACAGAAGTCAGACAGCAGTCAGAGATGCAATAACTCGGACGTCTGACTTCTGACAACTGATCCCTCCCTTCCGACTTCCGCTTCCTGTTCGA
>JBGQJH010000248.1:0-4743 GCA_041498935.1 Pyrinomonadaceae bacterium
TCCGGCTTCGGCGGGAGCAGCTTGAGGTGCGGCCGACTGCTGCGCCGGAGCAGCGCGGCCGGCTAACAACTCGACCGCCATTCCGGACACACGAACGAGCGTCTCGAGAGCTTCCAAATTGATCGCTTCCGAATCCAGTGCGGCAGAGTCAGCATACAAGACTGCCACCGATCGATTACGCACGACGAGTGGGATCGCAACAATCCGCGCCGGCGGCTCGTCGCCCAGCCGGTTAAGGATCATATGATCTTCAGAATGTGAACCCGGCCCGCCGCTCCATGGTGTACGCGATCTCGCCGCGTTTCCGACTGCTGTGTCCGCGGCAACTGGAAACGACATTTGGTGAATCGCGTTGTCGCCGACTGTGCCCTGAAAGCCGCGCGCGCGCCAACCAATACCCTGCTCGCCCTTGATCACGAAGAAAGCAACGCGCGGGGCAAAGGCTGCCGCCCGGTTCACGAGAATCTTCAGGATATTCGCCTGCGATTCCTGCTCGTCTATTTCGGAGATGGCCGCCTTGACGATGGCCATGTCGCTTGAGGCTTTCGCCCGTGACGATTCGGAGGCAGCGAGATCAACGCCTTCTTCGTGGGCCGACCTCAGGTGCTCCATAATCGAAGCCGCGACGGCTCCATCCAGTTGAACGTCGCCCTGCCGGTCCAGGAGCCGGCTGAGCGACTCATTTAGTTGGCTCTGAAGCTCGGCAATCTCTTGTTTGATTCCGCTAAAGCGCCCTTCGATATAGCTTTCTATCTCGTGACGCAGGCTTTCTTCCAGTTGTCCGCTGACCACAGTGTGTTCCTCCGTTGAAGGATCATTTTGAACGCTCGCTCTTAGGTGAGAATCATAACTGAGATGAACGCTAGTTGCTGAGACCTGGCGGGGGCAGTGTGTCTCTCTAATGATTATGGACGTGCTGGAATCGGTGAGTCAAGAAATGGTTTCTCAAAGCCTGATTGACACCCTTAGAGCCCTAAGTTATAAGTCCCAACAGTACTACTCAGGGCTACCCGACATCCGATGGCATACCTCGGCACAGGGCACTCAATGGGCACTACCATCCTAATTGCAGACGATCACGACGATAACCGCGAGCTTTTGCAGCTTTTGCTTTCGGGCGCGGGCTATGACGTGCGCGAAGCAAGAGACGGCAGTGAATGCCTGGCGCTGGCCCTGGACCAACCGCCCGACCTGATTGTCATGGACCTATCGATGCCTGGACTGGATGGCTGGGGAGTCTTTCGGGAACTGAAGGCGGACCAGCGAACTCAAACCATACCCTGCATGGCTGTCACGGCCCACGCCGACCTGAATCGAGACCAGGCCCTGAAAACAGGCTTCAGCGCCTACGTTTCAAAGCCCTTCAGCGGCGATGCCCTTTTGAAAACTATTGCGACGGTGCTTGCAAATCGGAAGACTGGCTGACGAAGTTTCAACTGACGCTCCGCAGGGGCAGGATGTTCATAGCAACGCTGCTCCCAAATGAATCGTTCCGTCAGGAGCGACATGTCGTTCCTGACGGAGGCTTTAAGAGACTCAATCAGCGCGAAGCTATAAACATTACATCCCTACCGGACTCAAACGCTTACGCTCGGCGTCCTGGCTGATTGCAATTACAGCATTGCCGCTCACTTCTGCGAAATCACCACCTGCTGGATCGATGGTGGTAACTGGTGCATCTCGCTGCGCTCAAAGCCGGCATTCGCCAACATTCTTTCCAGCTCGGGAAATGTGTAGGCATCGCCGGCTGGCGTCCCGCCCAGCATCATGACGCTGAAAGCAGCGGCATCGGGAGGCGAGATGCGATCCTCATTTGGCACAAACTCGAGTGTGATTGCGCGGCCACCTTCAGCCAGCGCCGCGTGAACCTTCCGCAGCAGCGCTTCGTTTGTCGGCGGATCGAAGTGATGCAGGAAGTTTGTTAACAGGATTAGGTCATAGCCCGTGCCGAAATCGACGTCGAAAGCGCTGCCCTCGATAGTTGAATACCGATCGGCGACGCCGGCGTTTCGCGCATTCTCTCTTGCAACTTCGAGCACGTTTGGCCAGTCAAGCGCCACGACGCTGGCTTGAGGATTATTCTTCGCAAACGCGAGTCCATAGAGTCCATGACCAGCGGCGATATCCAGAATTTTTAGTTTTCGAGCCGCCGTCGGGTCAACCAGCTTCGCTGTCAACTGCGCCGGCAGCGCCATCATCGGCGCCATGCCGCGGGCAAATTTCACCCAGATAGGATTCTCCGGCGCGATCGTGCCTCCATCAGCCATCATCGTTCCGCCCTTGCGAACCGTGTCCGCGAAATTCTTAAATCCTTCGGTGAGCATTGGTGACGAAATGAATTCGATTGCGCCACCCAGGTACGCCGGTGAACGTTTATCGAGGAACATCGCAGAGTCGGGTGTCAGGCTGTAACGGCTGCCGTCTTTGTTGAGGAAGCCCATGATACAGAGAAAGTCGCAGAGGATGCGCATGCCGCGTTCTGACGCTCCGCATCTCTTAGCGATTTCCGCCGCGGTAGTGTTTCCCTCACCGATGGCAGTGAACGCCTCCAGCTCGATTGCCGCTTTCAAGCCTTCCGTTCGCTGGTAGGCATTGATCGTTTGAAAAAATAATTGTGGCGATGGTTGTTGTGCCGCAGGACTAGACATGATTAGTGCTCCTTAGAATTGGTTTTTTGTTGACTGTTGGGGCGCACTATGTTGCGCCTAGGCAGGGCGGACACGCAGGTCCGCCCCTAGGGTATTCGCGATCATAAAACCTAGCGCCAGTCATCGAGAACGAAAACTCCCGGCTGACTATAGCCCGGCTCATTCGGCGAGTGCATGGCCACGCCCTGCATCTCCGTCTTGAAGCCGCGACTCATCATTCGTTGATACGCTTCCGTGCGTGCGGTGTTTACTCCGGCGATTACGCGGGCCAGACCACGACGGGCCCCGAGAGTCTCGCAGGCAGAAAGCAGCCGATCAAAACTGTGCGACGCCTCTCGCCCATTGGTCGATGGTCGAACAGCGGCAAACTTCACATAACAAACATCCGGACCAGCCTCGCTTCCTTCGCCGCAATGACACGCGGCCAAACCGACCAGCTGGGAGTCGTCCCACACCAAAATAGTTTCGCCAAGGTTCTGGTTGGCAATAGAGAGGACTTCCCGGCTCACGTCGAGGCCTCGATAGATTTGATTCGTAAGTTCGCGGCAAGATTCCAGCGCCTGCTTGCGCGCTTCCGGGCTCAGTTCCGAGTATGTTTGCAGTGCGCGAGCCGCCGCTGCGGCTGAATCCACTTGAAGCGACATGATGGCGGTCAGAAAGCGCGGCCAGAAACCAAATTTCTGATAAAGCGCAACGTGTTTCTGGCTTTGCGCAAATGTGTAGAGGCCCGCTTGCTTGATCTTCCACTCGGAAAACAGATCGATCACCGGATCGATCAGACGCTTGCCCACACCGCGGTCCCAGTAGTCGGGATGAATTGTCAGTGGACCAAAGAAGCCGACACTGCCCCAGTTGGTGGCGAAGTTTGTGCCCACGAGTCTCCCTTCAATCTTTGCCGCAAAAGCAGCCATCGGATCGGCAGTCCAACGCGTGCGCACATAATCTGCTCCCTCATGAAACGAAGCCGGATCGGGAACGCCGATGAACGTCCCAAAAGCGAGCCGAAAAATGTAATCG
This sequence comes from Pyrinomonadaceae bacterium, assembly GCA_041498935.1. GTDB lineage: Bacteria > Acidobacteriota > Blastocatellia > Pyrinomonadales > Pyrinomonadaceae > PSRF01. The sequence goes on from JBGQJH010000248.1 coordinate 3,666, forward strand.
GCTTCCGCAAGATCCTGTTCCTGAAGATTCTCTATGGTGACTGAGTCCAACTTTGGTCTTTGTGCCGACATCGCGCGCCTTTCCTCCGCCTTTTGCTTTCTGCTCACTGCTCACTGCCAATCACGGTGTGAACATTCGGAAAAACTCTATCCCAGAATAGTTCATCCGCATCGCCTGACCGCCTACGATGGTATCGAAAGTAACTCGATCCGCTTGGATCACCCGCCGGGCGATCGGCCGGCAACCAAAGCGCCGCACTCGAGAGTGAGTGCGGCGCCTGGTCTCTTGACTGAAAACTACTGAACAACTCTACATTAGTGGCCCTTTGGCTCAAGTACAATTTCGCGCGCAAGCCGATCACCCATCACTTCGCGAATTTCCGATCGGTCTTTATAACCTTGCATCTGTTTCTCGTCGTTGCCGATCATTTTTTGTGCAAGTGCGTCTCCCTTGTCTTCATTGGCCTCCATAGTGGCCAAGTCTTTGTATTCAGTCATCAGCATCAGATTCCAATCCGTGGGGGAATGACCCTCGGCGCCGATGACCTTGTAGGAAAGAATCAGCCCTTCCTTCTTCGCCGCCTCCTGATTGGCCTTCCACTGTCCCGCAAGATAGTTCATATAAGCCGTCTCCATGCCGGGCTTCATCCGGATGAATGCGATGCTCCAAACTGAACCGTTGTGAAAGGGACGGTTGACCTGCGCGAAAACTGAAATACCGACGATTAATACCAAGAGTACTAACGAACCAATGAACGTACGTTTGAATTTCATACTAGGCTCCTTCCCGTACAAGGGGGAGAAGGCTCGAGACGCCGGTACGGGGTCGCGCGTTCTCGAGACCATATCTGCGGCAAACGAGTTGCTGCGGGATTTGACGAAACACTGGGCTTGGTGAGGAGGACTTTAGGAGAAAACAAAACGCCTGTCAATCTTTGTGGCTGGGATTAAGCCGGCAATCCCTTGCGCGCGATCGTCTCCATTACGTTGCAGAATCTGTCCAGTTCCCCGAGCGTTGTGTAAACGTTTGGCGTGATACGGATGCCCTGAAACTCTTCATGAACAATCGGCGTGGTAAA
>JBGQJH010000249.1:0-4741 GCA_041498935.1 Pyrinomonadaceae bacterium
GGGGCGCGTTTGGCGCCCGCAACCAATCTGGAAAGCAGGATCATATAAGCCAAAAGCACGAGGATGCAGCCAACGAACCCGGCATTGCCGGCCGTCACCGCAAAAATAAAATCAGTATGAGGTTCGGGCAGAAACTTCAGGCTGCTTTGCGAGTGTGCCGCGGACGTGTCGGCGCCGAGCAGACCGCCTTCGCCTACAGTCAGAATCGACTGCCAGGTGTTGTAACCAAAGCCGCGGCGATCTGCGTTTTCCGGATCGAGGATTACGTTGATGCGTTCCTGCTGGTAGTTTTTCACCAGGTGGGTCTTCACTCCCACCCAGTAAGCGGCGGGTAGCAGCAACACGCCCAGGACCACGGCGGCAACCACGTAACGCATTCGAATCGCCGAGAGAAAAAGAACGATACCCAGGATGGGCAGATACGTCAGAACTGATCCGACGTCATGCTCAAGCAGAATAAGAAAGATAGGCAGGGCAAGAATCAACCCGCCAATCGCCATCTCCTTCAGAGTCAAAGCTCCCGTCCTATGCCTGCCGAAGTAGCGGGCAAGCATCATGGCGGTAGTGACTTTTACAAACTCGGATGGTTGAAATTGACCGATGCCGGGAACCCTAATCCAGGCCCGCTGCCCGTTAATCCGCATACTAAACGCCGGAACGAGAACGATCACTAGCAGCAGCAGACCGAAGACGTAAAACGCGGGAGCGATATTCAACAGCTTCCGGTAATCGTTGAACGCGATCAGCAGCATAGCCACCACGCCAATCCCCAGACCGATGAGTTGTTTCACCCAAAAGTTTTCGGTTGGTTGTGCATTGCGAATCTGGACCGTGCCAAAACACACGATGCCGATCGCCAGCAGCGCCAGCAGCCAGTCGAAATCGCGTAAGCCTCGGTTTTGAATTATTGCGACCATGGAATCAGTAGGCAGTAGGCAGTAGGCAGTGGGCAGCACCAAACCAACTAAGGAATACTTGATTGTTCGTGAGTAATTTCATCGTTTATTTAATGATGAGTTGCTGTCTGCGCGACCTGCGCCTCCGATTGTTTCTTGGGAGTCTTGTTTTCCGGCTTCGGAGTTTTGGCAACAGGCAACGCACCTGGCGGCTCTTCGTTTCGCGTCTTGCGATAGTAAACGTCGTAGACGCGACGAACGGCCGGAGCTGCCTGCTGACTGCCGAAGCCTGAGTTTTCTATTAAGGCCACCAGCGCAATCTCAGGTTTGTAAGCCGGAGCGTAGGACACAAACCACGCGTGATCCTTGTTTTTGCCCACGTCCTTCCCGAGACCAACAACCTGAGCTGTTCCAGTCTTTCCGGCGATGTCGAAGCCGGCCATGCGAATGCTTGCTCCGGTACCGCCGTTGTTAACCACGCCCCACATTCCTTCGACTACGAGGTGATGGATGTCTTCGGGAATTGGCAGCACCTTCGGATTGGGCCGCGACGGATCGAGTGGTTGGAAGCTACGACCCGGGCGGTAATCGGCCGACCCGGGTTCGCCTACCGGCCTGAGTTCTTTAAGCAGATGCGGCACGTAGAGTTTGCCGCCGTTGGCTACTGCCGCGACCGTCCGCAGCAAAGCGATTGGAGTGATTACATCGTAGACCTGGCCAAATGAGGCGTAGACGGTGTCAATGTCTTTCCATTCGGCGTTCTCCCCTTGCGTGCGTTTCTTCAGCTCGCGAGAAGGGGTCATGTTAAGAACTTCATTCGGCAGATCGATTCCGGTTCGCTTGTTCAAATCAAACTCATCGACCATGGTCATAATGCCGTCGAGGCCCATCTTCAGACCGAGGCGATAAAAGTATCCATCGCAGGACTTTGTAATGGCAGTCTTGAGATCGGGCGTGCCGTGATTGCCCATGCAGCGCGTGAATTTATTTCCGATCATGATGCCGCCGCCGCAAACGAGGTTTGAATGATCGAGAGTTATGGCGCCCTGTTCCAGTCCAGCGACAGCCATGGGAACCTTCCAGGTGGAACCAGGCGGATAGCGGCTTTGCACGGCCCGGTTGATCAGGGGTTTTTGCGGGTCATCCAACACCGCCACATATTCAGCGCGTCCTTCTTTGGTGCCAATGCGCGAAAAGAGATTGGGGTCGAAGGTGGGTGCGGAAGCGAGCGCGAGAATCTCACCGTTGTTCGGATTCAAAGCCACAATAACCCCGCGCTTGGTCGCTGAAGTCCGAAGTTGTTCCTCGGCAGCCGCCTGCAAATCCAGATCAATAGTGGTAACTAAATCCTGACCTGGCTGCGGGGCGATGGTCTCGATTTCATCCTGAATCCGTCCGCGACTGTCAACGATCACTTTCCGGTAGCCGTCCTTGCCGCGCAGGTAGTCATCGTAGGTTTGCTCGAGGCCGCTCTGTCCGATCACGTCGCCCGGCTTGAGTCCTTTGTCTTTGTAGGCGGGTTGCTTCAACTGCTCCGGACCTATCTCGCCCACATAACCAAGTACATGGGCCAGCATGCCGTTTGCGGGATAGCGACGCTGCGGCTGTTGCTCGACACGCAGCTCGGGAAACTCCAATTCGTGCGCTTCCACCCAGGCGATGTCGCCGGGAGTCGCATCCTGTTTCACCAAAATGGACTCAAAGGCTGGTTGCGAACCGATCTGTTCAAAGCGATCGCGCAGTATGTCGCTGTCAACCGCGAGCGCTTCTGCGAGTGGCTTAACCAGAGAAATGAGTTTGCGATCCCGCAAATCTTCGCGAGACAGGATGACGTTATAGATTGGGCTGGAGTTAGCCAGGGCGGTCTTGCCGTCGTTGGCCAATATGTCTCCGCGCGGCGCCGGGATTGGCAAGAGTCTGATGCGCTGATTCTGAGCAATCTCGGCGTAGTACTGGCCACGGACGAGTTGCAGGTAATAAAGTCTGACGCCCAATAGAGCAAGCAGCAGAACGACCAGGCTCTGGACGATCCAAAGCCGGTTGCGGAGATTTTGCGAGCTGTCTTCGAATTTCATAAATACACAAGCCAGGGTCAGAAGTCAGAGACCAGAGGTCAGAATATCATGAAAAAACCGCTGACGCGTGGGGTAGATGGCTTGCAAATCGTCCGACCTCTGACCGCTGAATTCTGACCTCTGGTCCCTGAACGCTGCCTTCTCGTCTCACCTTCTCTTGAGCGTGCTCGGCCCACGGCGTGCACCTTTGCGACGGGAAGCAAATGTCCGGCGTTGCCGTGCCCGTTCGGTAAAGAGTGAATCGAGCAGGTAAAGAACGAACGTTCCCACAATAGTGGTGCCGATCAAGCGGTACGACATCGTCTGCATCAGAGGCACGCTCGGCGTATAACCCAGCGACCGATGCCAGAAGACATAGATTGCCGAGTCGAGCAAAGTAGCGGTCGCCAGCACCGGGATTCGCAACAACGCGTTTTCGAGGTTCACGCGCGTGGCGGCAAAGTAAATCACGTAAGCAGTCAGGGTCTTGGAAAAGCCTCCGGCGCCGATAAGTCCGCCGCCCGCGGCGTCGATGGCGAGACCGGCGATAGTGCCCACGATCAGCGCCTGCCAGGCGTGGCGCTGCAAAGCGATATAAACAACTACGACCAGGGGAAAGTCAATATAGGAGAGCGGGGGCCAAACAGCCCTTAGCGACAACTGCAAGATTATGGCGATTGCGAGAGCGGCCGCAATTTTAAGCTGAGGCATGACCGATTTTCGATTTCCAATTGCCGATTGCCGATTTAAAATTCTTCCAGGCTGCGTATTGCTGCGACTTCAACGCGTTGCAGACAAAAATTGGAAATTGGCAATTGGAAATCGGCAATGACTCGTCACTTCTTTACCTTGTCTACGTTTGGCAGGGTCTGTTCGGGTGCAGGGCGCTGTGGCGGATGATAAAGCAGCACCGCCACTTCTTCCAGTTGATCCAGTTTCGCGCCGGGCTTGATCAGAATCTGGTGCGGTTGTGTTGCAGTGCCATGCTTCACCTGGACAACTTCACCTACGCTCAAACCCGCGGGATAAATGCCGTCCTGGCCCGTGGTTAAAATGTAATCGCCAACTTCAACTTTCTCCAGGCCGGAAACATAACGCATTTCAATGAGACCGTTTTCACCCAGGCCTCTTACGGAGCCGAGCGCGCCGGATCCGCCAAGCTGTCCCACGATTGCACCGGCCGCAGCTTTTTCGTCGGTGATCATCATCACTTGCGCTGTCCAGGGGCTTACGGCAATCACGCGACCGACTATTCCGCCGCCCGTAACCACAGGCATGTTGAGAGCTATTCCCGAAGAACTGCCGCGGTTAACCGTAACGGTGTTGAACCAGACAGACGAATCGCGCGCGATGACGCGGGCCGCAACCTGGTCGTAACCAGTTTGCTCCTTCAAATTGAGTAGACCCTTGAGTCGTTGATTTTCTTCCCACGTCTGGTGAGCGTTTTGCAGCTCGAGCTTTGCCTGGGAGAGCTCTTGCTTCAGTCTATCGTTCTCGACCGCAGACTGGCGAAAATTTACGATTTGACTGACCAGGTTTGTGCCCGCCCCGCTTGCTCCCGAAGAGATGCTTTGCGCGGGCGAGGCCAGCGCCTGAACCCAAACTCTGATCAAGTGTTGGCGAGTAACGCTGTCGCGCGCGTCTACCGCCATGATCACCAGATTCGTCAACAGCAGTATCCCGAGCCAAATAGGCGCGCGCTGTCGAATCTCTCTTTGGGTGCGATTGGCAGCCATAAAATCGGTAAATAGGTGAATAGTGAATAGTTAAGACCTAACTGGTAAACCGTAA
>JBGQJH010000250.1:0-4727 GCA_041498935.1 Pyrinomonadaceae bacterium
GGCACCAAGCCTACTCAACCATAGGTGTAAACACACAGTTTGCTAAAACTTTAAGGCTCCTCGGCGGTAATGCCCAGGAGCCTTTTTGTTGCTTTGTGAAGGTCGAAAGTTCAGAGTTCAGCCTTTCGTCTGGCCCATTCGCAACGCAAGCTAAAGCTGGTACTCCAAACCGCACGAGCACCGCTAAGTCATCAACTTGACAATCTTTAAGGGCGTTGAGTATTCTAGCCGTTCGCGTTTTACTCGCTAGAAACAGAGATAGTTAACCATGTCAACATACTTTCCCAGCGGCAAGGATCTCGCTGGAAAACGCAAGTGGTACGTAGTGGATGCAGCCGGCCAAACGGTAGGCCATCTGGCGTCTGAAGTTGCCTCTATCCTCAGCGGGAAACGTAATCCCGCCTGGACTCCTTTTATGGATATGGGCGATCACGTGATCGTGATCAATGCCCGGCAGGCCGTTCTTAAAGGCGCAAAAGCTCAGCAGAAAGTGTATCGCCACCACACGAGTTATCCCGGTGGCCTGCGAGAGGTCTCGGCCGCCGATATGTTTGCAAAGCGCCCGGACCGGGTGATCTCACTCGCGATTCAGGGTATGCTGCCCAAAACCAAACTGGGCAAGGCGATGGCTAAGAAGCTAAAGGTTTATGCCGATGCCGAACATCCGCACACCGCCCAACGCCCGCAGACTCACCAACTCACCGCCCGATATAAACAAGACACCGAAGCTTAAGAACAGAGAGTTAATAAATGAGGACGATATAGCTGTGGCTGAAATTCAATACTACGGAACCGGGCGAAGAAAGAGTGCGACTGCCCGGGTTTATTTGCGAGCCGGCGGCGGCGACTTTTTAATTAACCGGAAATCATTCGATCAGTATTTTCCCAACGAGACGTTGCGCATGATCATTCGGCAACCGTTACAGTTGACCGAGACTGTCACCAAGTTTGATGTTTTGATCAATGTTCGTGGCGGCGGACCGTCGGGACAGGCAGGCGCTATTCGCCACGGCATTACTCGGGCGCTGCTCGAATACAATGCGGACCTTCGTCCGGCACTAAAGCAGGCCGGTCTAATCACGCGTGACCCCCGCATCAAGGAACGAAAGAAGTATGGGCAAAAGGGCGCTCGCAAGCGCTTCCAGTTCTCGAAGCGATAAAGAGAATTTCGGATTTCCAATTTCGGAATTCGAATTTGAAATCCGTCCCTGCCAGCCTGATTTTGTATGTAGGTTGGGATATTTGAGAGTTGATTGATAGAAATTCGAAATCCGCATTCCGAAATTCTAAAATCCATTGCCATAACTCGGATTGGTTGCTCTTTTATAAGGAGAGCCGGGGAGTTATGGTGAGTACATTAAACCAGTTCACTGCAAAGGAGAATAACGTTTGGTTTCGGTTACGATGAAAGAACTCCTGGAGGCTGGCGTGCATTTCGGCCACCAGGTTCGGCGCTGGAATCCGAAGATGAAGGAATACATCTTCGGCGAGCGCAACGGCATTTACATTATTGATCTTCAGAAAACTCAGCGCATGTTTCGCGACGCGCTCGCGTTTGTTACCAACGCGATTGCCGAAGACCGGGGAAAGACCGTCCTGTTTGTCGGTACCAAGCGACAGGCCCAGGATGCGGTTCGCGAAGAAGCTGAGCGTTCTGGTCAATACTTCGTTAACCAGCGCTGGCTCGGCGGCCTGCTAACAAACTTTCAAACCGTTCAGAAATCCATCAAGCGTCTCAAGGAACTTGAGGCCATGCAGACTGATGGCCGCTACGAAAAACTGACGAAGAAAGAACGCATCAAGCTCGATCGCGAGCGCGAAGGCTTGAATAAGAACCTTTCGGGAATCAAGTCGATGAATCGGCTGCCCGACATTGTGTTTATTATTGACGTCAGGAAAGAAGAGATTGCGGTCGCGGAAGCCAACCGGCTGGGAATCCCTATCGTCGCCGTTGTCGATACCAATTGCTCGCCGGAAGGAATTGATTACGTCATTCCGGGCAACGATGATGCTTTGCGAGCGGTACGCCTTTTTGCTTCGCGCATAGCCGATTCCATTCTCGAGGGTCAGCAAATAGCCACCGAAGGTGGCGTTGCTGCTCAGCCTGAGGAAGACGGCGCTGGAATCGAGGCGGCTGCGCCAACGGGGGTCGAAGCGGAGACTGGGGTTGCCGAGCCTGCGGCGGCGCCGAAAGCGCCAGTGGCGATCAAGACGGCGGAAACGCCCGAAACAGCCGCAGCCACGCCAGCAAATAATGGCGGCGAAGCTGATCAAACCGCTGCCCCTTCTCCCGCACCGGCAACGGCCCAGGCAGACGCGGACGAAAGTACTGAGTCGGTTGTGGCGGCGAGCTGAACCCCAGGCATTTCGAGATTTTTATTAGCGGCGAGCGCAGCCTTTAAAGCGGGACTTCCGCCGGGCTGCGCTTTTCATTAACTGGCAAGTCTTGTCAGTACGGCCTGCGGTAGCGGGCGGGTGAATTGATAAAATCCCCAATTAACCTATGACCCACCCGCTACCGCAGGTGGTACTGACAATCGGAGAGTTTCAGAATCATGGCAGAAGTAACAGCAGCAGCAGTAAAACAGCTTCGCGAGAAGACGGGCGCGGGAATGATGGAATGTAAGAAGGCGTTGGTAGAGGCTGCGGGAAATGAAGAGCAGGCCGTCGAAATTTTGCGCAAGCGCGGATTGGCTTCGGCAAAGAAGCCCGGAAGCCGCATTGCCGCTGAAGGAATCGTTGGTTCCTACATCCACATGGGTGGCAAGGTTGGCGTCCTGGTCGAGATAAACTGTGAAACCGATTTCCTGGCACGCAGCGAAGAATTTCAGCAGCTCGTAAAAGATGTTGCGATGCATGTCGCAGCCGCGGAGCCGAGATTTGTTTCGCGCAATGAGGTGGCCGCGGCTGAACTGGAGAAGGAAAAAGAGATTGCCCGCGCGCAAGCGAAAAACGATCCAAAGAACGCGAGCAAACCAGAGCAAGTGATCGACAAGATCGTAGAGGGTCGCCTCAACAAGTTTTATGAAGAGACCGTGTTGCTGGATCAGCCTTTTGTTAAAGACCCCGCAAAGACCGTCGCGGAATTGGTCGACGAAAAAGTGGCTAAAACGGGCGAGAAGATTACGATTCGCCGGTTTACACGCTATAAGATGGGCGAGGGGCTCGAACGGCGCAGCGACGACTTCGGCAGCGAAGTAGCCTCGCTAGTTAGTTAGTTGCAAGTTAGTTCAAACTCTAGTTTGCCTTTTTGAGAAACTGAAACCGGTGCGGTCCTTTGCGTAGTCTTTGCGTTCTTTGCGGTTAGGATTTTTGAAACCTGGAACTTAAACCGCAAAGGATGCAAAGGGCTTCGCAAAGAGTCGCAAAGAAAACAGAACACCCCATGACCGCCGAAAAAACAAATTCCGACCAGGCCGTTCCGGCTTACCGGCGAGTGTTGTTGAAGATCTCCGGCGAAGCCCTGATGGGCGAGCAAAATTACGGCATCGACGTCGATGTCGCTCGCATGGTTGGGGAGGAGCTGAAAGCCGTTCACGAGTTGGGCGTGCAGATCGCGGTGGTGGTAGGCGGTGGCAATATTTTTCGCGGTGTCTCCCGGAGTGCCGGCAACATGGATCGCTCGTCTGCCGACTACATCGGCATGCTGGCCACCGTGATGAACGCGGTCGTGTTGCAGGATGCGCTGGAAAAGCTCCATGTGCAGACGCGCGTCATGTCGGCAATTGACATCCCGCAACTGGCTGAGCCATTCATTAGACGGCGCGCCGTTCGCCACCTCGAGAAGGGCCGCATCGCTATCTTTGCGGCCGGCACGGGCAATCCGTATTTCACCACTGACTCGGCCGCCGCGCTGCGTGCCCTTGAAATCAAGGCCGACATAATTCTTAAAGCAACCAAGGTAGACGGCGTCTACACGGCAGACCCGATGGCAGATGCGACGGCCGTTCGCTACGATTCGATAACCTACCAGCAGGTGCTGGAAAGGCAGTTGAAAGTGATGGATGCTTCCGCGATCTCGCTGTGCATGGACAACAATTTGCCGATAGTGGTTTTCAATATGCGGCAGGCCGGCAACATCACGCGAGTGGTAACGGGCGAGGCCGGCGTGGGCACCAGAGTTTGGGTGGGAAAATAAGTTTTAAGTTCTAAGTTTTGAGGCTTGAGTTAAGACCAATTTCCCACAGAGCGCCCCAGAGTTCTAGTTTTCGCGCTCCAAAACTTAAAACTCAAAACTTAGAACTCAAAACTATTTTTGGAGTAGAGATATGAGCGAGAAGGACGTAATCAAAGACACGCGACCGCGGATGGACACGGTCATTGACGACTTCCAACGTAAATTGGCCACCGTGCGTACGGGACGCGCCGCCGTCAGTCTGCTCGATTCGGTGATGGTCGACTACTACGGTACCATGACGCCGCTCAATCAGATGGCTTCGGTCCACGCGCCCGAGCCGGCGCTGCTGACTGTTCAGCCGTGGGATCAATCGCAGGTCCCGGTGATCGAAAAAGCAATACGCGCCGCCGACCTCGGCCTCAACCCCTCAAACGACGGCAAGCTCGTGAGAATCCCCATCCCGCCGCTGACCGAAGAACGTCGCAAGCAACTTGCCAAACAGGTTCACGAGATCGCGGAAGACCACCGCACCGCGGTGCGCAACATTCGCCGCGATTCAAACGAGCGCTTAAAGAAGATGTTGAAGGACAAACAGATTTCGGAAGACAAC
>JBGQJH010000251.1:0-4722 GCA_041498935.1 Pyrinomonadaceae bacterium
CTACCAGCCGCCGCCGGCGCCGCCACCACCGAAGCTGCCACCGCCACCAAAGCCGCCGCCAAATCCACCTCCACCGCCGCCAAATCCGCCGCCGCCCCAGCCACTGCTGGAACTGCCCCAGCCCCCACTCCGGCCGCCGGTGTTAAGAAGAGAGCCAAGCAGAAACATGTTCAGACAGCCACCGCCGCCACCTCGCCCGCCTCTTCTCGCTAACGAGATCAGCAGTATGGCTACGAAAAGGATGATGATCAGCGTGCAGCAGGGGCCGGAAAGTCCGCCTGGCGTGGAGTCACTTCCCGACCCCTGCGGCGCCTCGCGATAAGCGTAGCTCTGATCAATTCCTTCGATACTGAATCCGCGCTTCTCGGCCAAAGTTGCGACGTCTGCCTGGATAGTGTCGTAAATGCCCTGGCTGTAGTTTCCCTTCTTGAATTGCGGTACCAGCCGTTCGCGCTGAATCTGCCCTACCAGGCCGTCGTTGAGATCGCCCTCGAGATGATCGCTTACCTGAGTGAAGTACTTTCGATCCTTTATCGCCACTACCAGAAGAAAACCATTTTTCTCGCCTTCTTTGGATCCAATTCCCCAACCGCGAGCAACAGCCAACGAATACTCGAAAATATCCTGGCCTTCCGTCGTGTCAACCGTTACCACCGCAAACTCAATATTCGCTCTGTCCTTCAGGTTTAGATAAATAGACCCAAGCTTTTGTCTGGTTTCCGAATCGATAACCTGCGCGTTATCGACAATAGGAGTAAATGGAGAGGGAAGAGGAATTGGCGATTGGCCAGTTTGGGCCACCGCCGTAACTTGAAATGAGGAGAAGAGAAAGCCACAGGCAAACGCCAGGCAAACTAAGGTGTTTGCCGGGCGACGGCTTCTGCTCGAACCGGATCGTAAAGTCGACGCTCTCAAGAAAATAGTTTGCATTGTTAGAGGCAGCGCTGGTACCGTCGGGCGGCCGGTCCGCGCTCTGAACGGCAGAAACACCTACCCCTCGATCAATTTGTGCAACAGATAGAAAAGCGCGACTCCCACAAAAACGACAATCGACACCGTAGGGTTCTTTTCTTCTTTGTGATTCACCTCCGGGATCAGGTCACTAGCAGCGACATAGAGAGTGACGCCGGCGGAAAAGGGAAGGGCGTAACCCACCGCGCTATTGATCCTCTTATCCAACAATGCTACCGCGATAACTCCGGCGAGGGTAGCGGCTCCGATAGCCGCCGTTGCCCAGAGGGCCTTCCTGGATGATCGCCCTGACGCCAGCATGATCGAGGCGACCGTAAAACCTTCCGGCATCTTGTGTAACAGGATGGCGATAAAAACCAACAGCCCGACTCTGAAGTTAACCAGAAAAGCCGCCGCGATCGAGACTCCGTCGAAAAAAGTATGAATCCAAAGGCCACCGACCGCGGCGTAAGCAGCAGAAGGACGCATGAAAGACTCGGGATGAGTTTCAGCGCCGAAGTGAAAGTGGGGAGCCATCGTGTGCTCGAAGAGCTGAATGAGTAGGTAGCCGGCCAGCAGCAGTGTCATGGCGCCAACCACCGCTTCCGCTGCCGCTTTGCCTGCAAGGCCTTCAGTCCAAAGGTTAAAACTCTCCGGGACTATCTCGATAAATATTGCGGCCAGCATGAATCCCGCGCCGAGGGCTACCAGGTATTTGAGGAAGCGTTCTCCAAGTCGGTGCGCGCCCGACCTGATGAGCACAAATCCACCCAGGAGATTCGCGCCGGCAGCGAGCAAACCGAACAGAAGAAGTCCTACAAATCCTCCGTGATCAGGGTTCATTCAATTGTTGTTCAGACAGAAAATGCTGGGCGTAAACATGGCGCGTCAATATACATCACAGCCTCGTGGCTGCCTATTATAGAGTTTGCCGAGGCCTGCCAGGATTGGCCAACAGGTTTGCTCCTGTTTCGCCAGGGCAGACAAGAGGCGAACGCAAACTTTACGGCTGAACCACAAGAGTGTGAAAAACCTAGGAATTTTACTGAGTTTTCTATTGACACCCAAAATGTTGGAGCGTAGTATCCGGCTTGGGTGGTCGAAAGTGGTCGGAAGTGGGTCCAACCTCGTAGCAGAACCGATCATGAGTAACTTTTCCTGGAGGCCACCCACCAACTCTATTGACCGGTCGACTTTATGCTTCGGGGAAACTACACGGCCCGGATAGATGCGAAGGGTCGGCTAAAGGTGCCGACGCCATTTCGCCGCCTGGTCGACGAGAAGCACGGCGGCGAATTCTACATAACAAGTCTTACCGGTGACAACGTTCGCATTTACCCATTGCCGGAATGGGAATCGATAGAGCAACGTCTTTCACTCTTGCCGACGATGGATCCGGCGCGGCGCAAGTTCCTTGACAGAACGAACTACTACGGCCAGCAGGCGACGATAGATGCTCAAGGACGTCTCCTGATTCACCCGCTACTGCGGAAGAGCGCGGGCGTTATCGGAGATGTTGCCGTGCTGGGTTATCTGACTTACATGGAAGTTTGGGAGCTCGATGTGTTTAAGGCCCGCCTGCTCGCGGATCCCTACACGGAAGAGGACGAGGCGGCGATTGCCAGGCTGGGAATCTAAGAACAGTGAAAAGTGAAGAGTAATGAGACAAAAGAGCAGGCGTTCGACTTTTCACCTTTCACTTATCGCTCTTCACTAGTTGACAGTTCTTTGAACAAGATCACGGGGCGGTGGTGATGGCTGCGCCTTTGGGGGGCAGAGGCGCGCCCCATCGCCCCGTGCTGCTACGAGAAACGATGCATTTCCTCGTGCCCGAGCGGGGAGGTCTCTTTGTCGACTGCACAGTGGGCCTCGGCGGACACAGTGAAGCCATCCTTAACGCCTCAACCGAAACTCGCGTAGTCGGTATTGATCGCGACAGGGCAGCGCTCGGTTCTGCAATCGAGCGGTTGGCCTATTTTGGTGAACGCTTTCGCGCTGTGCATGCAGACTTTCGTGAGCTTGATCAGGTCTTAAGAGATCTGGGAGAGGGCGCGCCCGTAGGGGTTCTGGCCGATCTTGGTGTTTCGTCACTACAGTTTGATTCACCAACGAGAGGTTTTAGTTTTCGCTTTGAGGCGCCGCTCGATATGCGGATGAATGCTGAGAGCGAAGAAGAGAGCGCCGCGGATCTTCTGCTTCGACTGCCGGAAGAGGAAATAGCAGCAATTATTTTTGAGTATGGCGAAGAGCGCAACTCACGTCGCATCGCCAGGTGGATCGTTGAAAGTCGCGAACAAGGGCAGCCGATTACGACAACAAAAGAATTAGCCGATCTGGTGGCACGCGCAGCCGGACCAAGGAAACGCTGGCACATCCATCCGGCAACGCGAACTTTTCAAGCTTTACGCATTGCGGTTAATCGGGAGCTTGAAGACTTGGGTCGATTCGTCGCTACCGCGATAGATCTTTTACAACCCGACGGACGCTTCGTTGTCATCAGTTTCCATTCCCTTGAAGACCGAATAATGAAGCAGGAGCTTCGCCGTCACGCCGGCTACTGCCAGTGCGATTCTCGAAGCCAGGTCCAGGGTCTTTGCACCTGCGGGACGCGGCGCGCCGTCGAAATACTTACCAAGCGCCCAGTAGTAGCTGATGGTTTTGAAATCGATGCGAATCCCCGATCGCGTAGCGCAAAGCTGCGCGCTTGTCGCAAGCTGACTTGCTGAGATCTCAGATTTCAGATCTAAAGAACTTACTAGACCCGGAGTTCCCCGCATGAAAAGAGTTCCCTCGAAGCAGCGCAATTCCAAAATTCATCGCGATCGCGACGTGCGTGCCCTCTCCCGGCTCGCGCTATTGCTCGTCTGTGGCCTGATTCTGGCCAGCGGTTTCGTGTTTGCAGCGCAACAGCACTTCGCAGCCGTCGAATACGGGTACAAGAGCGAAGGGCTTCGGCGTGAACGCGACAGGCTGCTTGAGGAAGAGCAACAGTTGCTGTTGCAGAGGGAGCAGGCCTTTGCTCCGGCGCGACTTGCCGTGGAGGCGCGCGAACTAGGCCTGAAGTCTCTCCAAGCCAGCCAGGTCCGAACTCAGGAGGCCAGCAACCGGAGCCAACTGCCACTCGCGCCGGCCCTGCTTAATCCTTCCGCTTCGCTTCGGCGTTAGTCGGGCGCCTGAAACTAGCAGACTTAGATTTGAGATCTCAAATTTGAGATCTCAGGTTATTCGAGGCGAGGCTCCCCCTCGTGTTAGTCGGTAAGAAGGGATACATCCAGGGATGGCGCGTCTTTCCCGTCAGTCAAAACCACAACCAGACGTCTCGATTCGCCGCACGCTTTTCGTTGCGGCTTTCGTCGCTTTCTGGATGCTGGGCATTAGCGCCCGGCTTGTTTACCTGCAAGTTTCAGAACACGACAAGCTCGTGGAGCGCGCGCACAAACAGCAGCAGGAGGCGATTGACACCAGCCCGACGCGAGGGCCAGTGCTCGATCGGCAAGAGCGAGAGTTAGCCCGCACTATTGACACCACCTCCGTCTTCATCGCTCCGGATGAGTTCAACAAGAACGACGTCCGCGCCGCTGAGGAGATTGGCTGCGCCGCCGACATTCTTTCGTCTGTCTTAGGTGGGGAGCAAAAGGACCTCTTCAATCAGATCACGGAAGCGAGAAATGGCGGCCGCCGCTTTCTATGGATTGCTCGCCGGATCGCTCCCGACCAGGCGCAGATGCTGGAGGCTATGGACCTCGCCGGAGTTCACACCAGGAAAGAGCC
>JBGQJH010000252.1:0-4704 GCA_041498935.1 Pyrinomonadaceae bacterium
GACGTCGAGTTTCCGGAAAAACAGTTGCCGCCGATCTACCAGGCACTACGGATTGTTTCGGAAGGTTTTGATGTTCCTACACCCATTGACTTAATCGCGGAGGTCCAACAGCACCTTGGCGAAGGCCGGGTTCGTACAGTCTCAATGTTGCCAACTGACGGCATGGTGCGCGGCATGAAGGCCATCGACACCGGCGGCCCGATAACCATGCCGGTCGGTGAGGGAACTCTCGGGCGCGTGCTCAACGTCATCGGTCAGCCCGTCGACAACCTCGGCGAGGTCAAACACACCGAGCGCTATCCGATCCATCGTCATGCGCCGACCTTTGAAGAGCAATCGACTGAATTGCAGATGTTTGAAACCGGCATCAAGGTTATCGACTTGATTCAGCCGTTTGTGCGCGGCGGCAAGATTGGGCTATTCGGCGGCGCGGGCGTCGGCAAGACAGTTATCGTGATGGAGTTGATCAATAACATCGCAAAGGCCCGTTCAGGGTTTTCGGTTTTCGCGGGCGTAGGCGAGCGAACGCGCGAAGGCAACGATCTGTTGCGCGAGATGGTTGAGTCGCAGGTTATTCAGTTTGGCGATGAGTTTAATAAGCACTTCCACGATACCGGCGAGTTTGACATGACGAAGGTTGACATGAAGGCGCTGGAGCAGTCGAAGGTGGCGCTGATCTATGGACAGATGACGGAACCTCCCGGGGCACGTCTGCGCGTTGCGCTTTCGGGTCTTACGGTCGCCGAGTATTTTCGCGATAAGGGTTTGGATGTTTTGCTGTTTATCGACAACATCTTCCGCTTTACGCAGGCAGGTTCGGAAGTGTCGGCGCTGCTTGGCCGCATGCCTTCCGCAGTGGGTTATCAGCCAAACCTCGCGTCGGAAATGGGTGAGCTGCAGGAGCGCATTACCTCAACCAAAACAGGATCGATCACGTCAATCCAGGCGGTTTACGTGCCCGCGGACGACTACACCGATCCGGCGCCGGCGACTACCTTTGCTCACCTCGATGCGGTGACGGCTTTGTCGCGACAGATCGTGGAATTGGGGATTTATCCGGCGGTTGATCCGTTAACCTCGTCCTCGCGCATTCTCGATCCGCGCATCATCGGCGCCGAGCATTACGCCACCGCGCAGGATGTAAAGCGTGTGCTTCAGCGCTACAAAGACTTGCAGGACATCATCGCGATTCTTGGTCTCGACGAGTTGTCTGATGAAGATAAGTTAATCGTTTCGCGCGCGCGCAAGATTCAGAGGTTCTTCTCGCAGCCATTCTTCGTGGCCGCTCAGTTCACCGGCCTGGAAGGGAAATACGTGAAGCTCGAAGACACGATCAAGGGCTTCCGCGAGATCGTTGACGGCAAGCACGACGATCTGCCGGAGCAGGCTTTCTACATGGTCGGTACAATTGACGAGGCAGTACAAAAAGGGACGACGATCGCGCAGTAAGAAACGGATGAAGGATGAGGGATGAAGGAAGGATGAAGCGGTTGATTTAGTTGAACCGGTTTGCGTTCATCCTTCATCCTTCCGCCTTCATCCTTACCAGGCATGGCTCAACAACTCCAACTCGAAGTAGTGACACCTGAGCGTCGCGTGCTTTCCGAATCCGTTGACGCGGTGACTGCCCCCGGTTTGGGCGGCGAGCTTGGCATACTGCCCGGGCACACGCCGCTGATTTCCCAATTGCAGACCGGCGTTCTTTCCTACACTACCGGCGGGAAAACCCTGCAACTGCACGTCTCCGGTGGCTTCATCGAAGTAAGAGACGATGTTGTTTCCGTATTGGCTGAGGTTGCTGAACGGCCGGAAGAGATCGATGCGGCGCGCGCTCGTTTGGCGCGTGAGCACGTGGAAAAACAATTGACTGCGTGGAGTGGAACGGAAGAGGATTTCGAACAAGCACGCGCGAAACTGGAACGCTCGATGGTTCGCCTGCAACTTGCCGGTGCATCCAGAAACTAGACCATGCTTATCAGAACTGGGAGCGGTAGCGACCGGGTTGTTCGGTCGTGATACCCGGTCGCTACCGCTCCCGGTTCTGATAGAGCGGAGTCTCAAATGAGTTTTAGGTTGCTGCTACCCAGCACGGCAAGCTAAAGCTTGAGAACCTTAGCCGCCACTGCCCGCCTGAATCGCCTCACGCATTTCCCTAACAGCCCGTTCCAGACCGATGAAGATCGAGCGCGCAATAATATTGTGGCCGATGTTGAATTCTGCAACTTCGGAGATCGCGGCGATGGCGCCTACATTTCGATAGGTCAACCCGTGTCCGGCGGCAACTAACAATCCATACTGTGTCGCCAGGGCAGCCCCATCCCGTATACGTCTTAACTCCTGTCCCACACGCAACGCGCCTTCGCCATGATAGCCGCGACCGCCGAGCGTGGCATCGGCATAAGGCGCCGTACAAAGTTCGACTTGCTGAGCGCTCACATCATGCGCTGCTTCGATCTGCTTTGGATCGGGATCGATGAAGAGGCTTGCGAGTATGCCAGCCTGTCGCAAACGACCGACGGTGGCGCGCACGATCGCGATGTTGCCCTTCACGTCAAGACCGCCTTCGGTAGTTATTTCGTTCGCGCTTTCCGGCACCAGCGATACCGCGTCAGGTCGCGTTTCCAGCGCCACCTTCAGCATCTCTTCAGTCGCCGCCATCTCCAGATTCAGGTAAGTTGTAACGCTCGCGCGCAACGCCGGCAGATCCGCATCCTGAATGTGGCGGCGGTCGCCGCGCAAGTGAACCGTGATGCCATCGGCGCCGGCTTGTTCACATAAAATAGCCGCAGCCACGACGCTGGGCTCCGGCGCGCGCCGCGCCTGCCTGACAGTAGCGACGTGATCGACATTGACGTTAAGGCGTGCGGTCATGGAATCAAACCATCTCATTAGCACCTTGCTTTAGCAAGGTGATCCCAGCCAAATCACAAAACAGAAATCCGTTTGAACGGTTTCAAATCGTAAGCCGTTAAAACGGTTAAAAGCTGGCGATCGTTTCCTTCAAGCCACCTCGCTGAAGCGAGGTGCTAATGAAAGTAAAACTATGATCGGGCAC
Organism: Pyrinomonadaceae bacterium; assembly: GCA_041498935.1. GTDB lineage: Bacteria > Acidobacteriota > Blastocatellia > Pyrinomonadales > Pyrinomonadaceae > PSRF01. The sequence continues at coordinate 3,056 of JBGQJH010000252.1, forward strand.
CGGCAGCGATTAACCCGCTGTATCATGAACGCCTTTGATTGCCCGGTCATAAACTCCCCGGCGTGCCTGCTGGCGAATGCGTCCCACCTCGCTGAGCATCTTAAGGCTGTCGCTCGCCACGTTGACTTTGCTGCCCTCGGCATGATCCCAACGCACCGGAATCTCCTTGAGTCGCAAACCCGCGCGGTAAGCGACATAAAGCAACTCCACATCGAAGCCGAAACGATCGATTGTCGCGCCTTCAATAATTGGGCGGCAGGCGCCCATGCGAAAAGCCTTGAAGCCACACTGCGTGTCCCAGAAGGGCAGGCCAGTCGCCAGTCGCACGGCAAGGTTGAAGACGCGACCGCCCTGTTCGCGGCGCCACGGTTGGTGCACGCCAATCAAACTGCGGTCAAGCGCTCGTGAACCAAAGGCCAGATCGCACTCGCCTCCCAGGATTGGGTCAACGAGTTTTGGGGTTTCAGTAATCGGAGTGGAGAGGTCGGCATCGGTGAACAGGGCAATCTCGCCACGTGAAGCCAGCAGACCCAGTCTGACGGCGCGCCCTTTTCCCAGGTTCGATTGATAACTGATTACCGAGGTGCGCAGGTTTTGCGAGTTAGCTAACTCCGCGCGCGCGGTGCCGGCCGTGTCGTCAGTCGATCCGTCATCGACCACGATTAGTTCCGACTCCGGGGCGTATTCATTTAAGTACGTTGCGATCGCGCGCAACGACTTACCGAGGCGCGCGCCTTCGTTATAAGCAGGAACAACGACGGACAGGGATAGGGTCATTCTAAGCTCTCAAGGGCTCGTTCCGGGTTCGCGGGCGAATATACCACAGGCGCGCGGCGATGCCCTTTGCGGAAGAAAAAAGGCGCTTGTGTTAGTATTCCTGGGCAGATGCGGCCTCGCTCGTAGCCGGGTGCCAATTTGCTGATGAAGTTATGACCAGACGATTTATCATTATTGGTAGCGCAATCATCCTGATCGCGGCAGTTGTCGGCGGCACCATCGGGCGCTCGCGACGCTTCCGCCATAGTGTGCCGGCAAGTGGTGCGGTTTCCTACACCGAAGCCGATGACATTGAAAAGGACTACAACGAGGCTGTTGCGGATATCTCAGCTGAGTACGCCGGCGACATCGACTACGAAAAGGCGACCCAGGCGGCCATTCAGGGGATGCTCTCAACGCTTGATCCCCATTCGATGTATTTCCCTTTCAACGAATTCAAGAAACTGAGGGAAGACCAGGACTCGCGTTTCTACGGTATTGGCGTAACCATCGTCCAGCATCGCGATGGTGTCTATGTTCAGTCGGCCGTCGAGGGCACACCCGCGGGACGGCTGGGGCTGCGCTATGGCGATCGCATACTTGAGGTGGACGGCCAGAACGCGCGCGACTGGTCGAGCGAGCAGGTCTCGAAAAAGGTGCGTGGTGGGCGTGGCGAGCCGGTCAAGATCAAAGTTGAACGTGCTGGTTCGGAAGCGCCACTCGATTTCACAATCATTCGCGATGCCGTTCCGCTGCCGTCGATTCGCAACGCTTACATGCTGCGTCCGGGAACTGGCTACGTCGGTCTGACGGGCGGGTTTCAGAGCACTAGTGATGAAGAGCTGCGCGAGGCGTTGGACAAACTCAAAAGCCAGGGCATGCACCAGGTCATC
>JBGQJH010000253.1:0-4686 GCA_041498935.1 Pyrinomonadaceae bacterium
CTGGTGAATGGCCCAGGCCGCTATGAAGGCGCAGCCGGCAATAATGAAAAAACGGTAACGCCTCGCTGGGGGGCTGTAATCAGTCACGTCGAGCACGCTCCTCAACTCACCGGGCGTTCAATTAAGATGTTGATAGACCCCCAATGCCCTTGTCACGCGCAACTAACGGATCGATCGTCGTCAGTAGTTGCGGCCGGAAGCAAAGCTGGGAGCAATTCAGCCTTGCTTCCGACCATCGAGCGGGGCACGCGGGCAAGCGTTGAGCTCGCCTTGCTGGGTGAGAGTCTTGTCAAAATCGAGTGGCAGTCACTTTCTGGCCAACCGATCTCAGAAATTAGCGGCTCGGGCTCCGTGCGGAGAGCCCGTGAAGCCTCAAGGACTTCTCAGCCGCGCCATTCTTTTTTCAATTGTTGTGCCGCGCCGAAACACCGGGATTCAATGGTCAAGACCGCGGAGTCGCTAAGGATTTTGGGAAACTGCTCTTGAGCGAGAATTTAGCCGACGCAGGCGAAATCATTTTGACAGGTCAGATTGGAAACAGCAGTCAAACTGCTCCATGGTGGCGTTGGGTCAATGCTTATCTCATTATCCCGGGTGGCCCAAGCGAGTCTCTCGGGGAAAGTTCCGGAGGAACGAGATGTTTGGAGAAGTAAGTCGCGAAACAGTGCAAAGCCTGTTTATGGGCGCAAGACTAAGACGTTTCGCTCCTATGGGAGTGACGGTTTGACACTGGCCGGACTGTTCTAAGAACATTTCGAGGCTACGCGGCTTTGTCCGACAAAACTGAGCAATCGCTGAGTTGACAACCTTCGCTTGTGCGGGCACCCTTCGTCTTTACGTCAAGACTTGAGCATTCGCGAGTGATTGCAGTATCGCTATGCATACTCATCGCTCATTACTCATCACTTTCTTGAGTCAACTATAGTGGCAGAGTCCAGCATCCCGCTAGAAACAACCCGGCCAGCCGGTTACATCGAACTGCTTCGCGGCAATCGTAGCTTTCGGCAAGTGTGGCTCGGCCAGGTCGTAAGTCAGATGGGCGATTGGTTTGACACGATCGCGCTCTACACGATCATTCTCAACCTGACCGGATCGGGCCGTGCTATCGGCCTCCTGATGGTCGCTCGCTTCGTGCCGAGTTTTGTATTCGGTTCGCTTTCCGGCGTCGTTGCCGATCGATTCAGTCGCCGCTCGATCATGATCGTTTCCGATCTGTCGCGCGCGGTGGTGGTATTGGGCTTTCTTTTTGTTCGCCGGGCGGATCAGTTGTGGATCATTTACTTCCTGACCGTACTGCAACTTGGGCTTTCCACCTTTTTTGAGCCGGCCAAGACCGCGGTTATCCCCTCGATAGTTTCTGACCGCGAGCTGGTTGCTGCAAACGCGATCTCTTCCGTGACCTGGTCGGCGATGCTGACGATTGGGGCGGCTATTGGCGGCGTGGTCACGGGTTGGTTTGGCACTGACGTCGCCTTCATTCTTGATGCGCTGACATATCTTCTTTCGGCGGCGCTGATCGCGAGCGTGCGTTTGCCCAAACGTCCGCCGCGCGAGAAGAGCAAGCTCACCATCAGCCGGGCCCTGGGCATCACCGAGACAATCGAAGGAGCGCGCTACGTAAAGCACCGGACGCGCGTGCTGGCTCTGCTGCTGGTAAAACCGGCCTGGGGATTGGGTGGTGGTATCTTGACGCTGCTGGCGGTTTTCGGCGAGAAGATATTTCCCGTAGGTAAGAGTGCGGCTACCGGCATCGGTGTTCTTTTTGCGGCGCGGGGAATCGGCACGGCCGTTGGGCCTATTGTGGCTCGACGGATTTCGGGCGAAGGCAAGAAACGAATGCAGGTTTCGATCGGAATAGCATTTCTGATCGGTGGTGCGTTCTATATGGCTTTCGGCGCTGCGACCAGTTTTGTTGTGGCGCTCATCGTTCTCGGACTCGCACACACTGGCGGCAGCATCCTTTGGGTTTTTTCAACGGTGCTGCTGCAACGCAGTGTCGAGGACAACTTCCGCGGCCGCGTGTTTGCCGCCGAATTGGCTTTGCTTACACTTACAATGGCGCTCTCAAACTACGCGACTGGCGAACTGCTCGATCGTTTCAGGCTATCACCTCGTGCGGTCGCCTTCGGGATCGGCGCGTTTTTTCTGGTTCCCGGCGTTGCCTGGTTTGCCACGCAAAGATGGTGGGACAAGGATCAGGACCAGCGGACGGAAGAGACTGTTCCGGCGGTCGTGACAAATAATTGAACTCTCGATTAGGAGCGGACAAATAGAACCCACAATTGAACAACACACGAATGCTGGGCGGCCAACGGAAGTTACCAGAGCGGTCCAGTTTCTCGTCGCTGCAATAGCGATTGGATTGATAACTTCAATATTTCATCTGGCACAGAGAGTATCAGGAGTGCCTTTGGTTTTAGCGTCGCTGATAGTTATCGCGGTCTTCGGTATTGGTTTCTTCTTGATTAGCAGAATATCGTCGCGAAGAAATTGGGCGCGAATTGTCTGGCTGGTGCTAATTCTCTTTGGGCTTCCTTTCGCGATCCCAGCCAATCTGCAGGAGGTAAGAAGAAGTGTCTTATCTGGAACCATCAGCATAATTATCACGATCTTGCAGTTGATCGGGACCTATCTTCTCTTCACGAGAAAATCTAATCTGTGGTTTAGAACGCGCAAATGAGTGTCACAGTCGGAGTAATGGGTTCAGCCGGCGACGCTTCGCCATCGAGTGGCAAAGAAGCGCTCGCCAGGAAAGCTGCTGCTTTGGCTCAGGCTATCGCCGCGCGCAAACTACAGCTTTTGACCGGGGCGACGACCGGAATAGTCTACGTTGTCGGCAAGACTGCGCATGATGCCGGCGTTTTTCATGTGGGGATTTCGCCTGCGTGCAACAGCCGTGAGCACGTGGAAAAATACAAACTGCCGCTGGATGCCTGTGACGTGATCGTCTATACCGGCTTTGGTTTGAAAGGGCGCAATGTCGTGCTGGTGTGCTCCTGCGACATTGTATTATTCATCGCCGGCGCGATGGGCTCGCTCAATGAATTCACGATCGCTCACGATGAAGGAAAAGTTATCGGCTGTTTGACGGGCACGGGCGGTGTCGCCGACGAGGTGGATTACCTGCTCAAAAAGTTTTCGAAAGATCCTGGCGCGCGCGTCTTGCAGAACGGAGATCCAGAAAAACTCCTTGACGACTGTTTGAACGAATTGCAAAACCGCGCGCGGTAGCAGAAGTCAAATCGCCATCAAACGCGGCCAACCATCACAGAAGAGAGGCTGAAATGGACCTGGGAATAAAAGATCGCGTTGCGCTGGTGGCTGCCGCCAGCAAAGGGATTGGTTTCGCCGCCGCGCGTGAGCTGGCGCGAGAAGGCGTCCGCGTCTTTCTTTGTTCACGCGACGAAACGCGCGCCAGTGAAGCGGCGCAAAAGATCCACGATGAAACAGGCGCCAGCGTTGCCGGCGTCGGCGCTGACGTCACCGACGATCAGGCGGCGGAACGCTTCGTCAGTCTCGCACGCGAACGCGCCGGCCGCATCGACATACTTGTCACCAACGCCGGCGGACCACCCGCATCCAGTTTTGCTGAGGCGCAACTGGAAACGTTTCGCCAGGCCTTTGAACTGAACGCGCTCTCGGCGATTCGTCTGGCGAAACTGGTTTTGCCGGGCATGCAGGCGCAGCGGTGGGGCCGCATCATTAACATCACTTCGGTTTCGGTGAAGCAGCCAATTGACGGACTGCTATTCTCAAACACGGTGCGCGCCGCCCTCACCGGCTGGGCCAAAACAGTCTCCAACGAAGTCGCGCCTGACAACGTGACCGTAAACAACGTCGCGCCGGGTTACACCTTGACCGAACACCAGGATGAAGTGGCTGAGGCGCGGGCGTTGGCGTTGGGAAAATCGAAAGAGGAAATCATCGCGGCCTGGGCCACCCAGGGGCCGATGCGCCGCATTGGCAGACCAGAAGAGATCGCGGCCGCCGTGGCCTTCCTCGCTTCCGAACGCGCATCCTATATTACCGGCGTCACACTACAGGTGGACGGGGGCTGGGTAAGGAGTTTGCTGTAATGAAGGAGGCTGACCAGGTCAACGCTCATTATTCTTCAACAGACGTGCGGCCCGATCAGTTTGATCACGCTGACTGGTCAAAGGCTCAACCAGTCGTCATCTCCCGCTTGTGGTCGGGGCAGTCGGCGCCTGCTGGTCGCCATGCTGAAGTGCGAGTTCTCTGGACCCAGGAAGCGCTCGTCGTTCGCTTTGTTTGCCAGCAAAGGGAGTCGTTGTTCGTCAACTCACATCCACAGCTCGATAAGAAAACAATGGGACTTTGGGAGCGAGACGTTTGCGAAATCTTCATCGCGCCAGATCCCGCTCGGCCTAATCATTACTTTGAGTTTGAAGCGGCACCGACAGGAGAGTGGATTGATTTGGCGGTTACTGCCGTCGGAGCAGTGCGAGAAAAGGATTGGGAGTTCCATTCAGGAATGACGACGGCTTCCCGAATTACGAAAGGCAAGGTCACGATTGCGATGCGTATTCCCTGGGACGATTGGATTCACAAACCACAGCGGGGTGAGAAGTGGCGAGTGAATTTATTTCGCTGCATCGGCACCGGTCGCGAGCGCTATCTGGCGTGGCAGCCGACTCACACTCCCGAACCTAACTTTCACGTACCCGA
>JBGQJH010000254.1:0-4681 GCA_041498935.1 Pyrinomonadaceae bacterium
ATATGGACGGCAAGCAAGTGCAACAGCGAATTGAGGCGGATCAAGATGCTGCCGGTGAGTTGGGCGTCAATGGAACGCCAACGATATTGGTAGAGGGTCGTCAACTGCGACCTGAAGTCACCACTCCAGACGGGGTGCGAAAGGGGATTGAGCTAATGTTGGCGCGTCAGGTCGCCGCCAGCCCGACCCCATAACGCCACGGCTTGCGCTCAGCTTTGCTTCCAAAAGGGAACCTTTACCCATCGTCCCATTGTCCTATTTGAATTAAGCATCGTTAGTTAACTTTGCTGACTGCTTCATTAAACTTAGGTAACCTCAAGTTTTAGTTGACATTCTAAGCAAACCCCACTTATATTGGCACGCCCGTGCGCAGCCTTCCCGAATTCGTTATATTGGGTCCAGGCTTTAGGCAATAAACAGACGATTTCTCGCATGTTCAAACTGAAACGCCTCGAGATTACCGGTTTCAAATCCTTCGCGGACTACACCCAAATTCTCCTTACAGGTGAAGGAATCACCGCCATTGTCGGGCCAAATGGCTGCGGCAAGAGCAACGTCGCGGATGCGATAGCCTGGGTTTTGGGCGAGCAACGGGTCAAACACCTGCGCGGCGGCGCCATGCAGGATGTCATCTTTCAAGGCTCCCGAAACCGCCCGCCGAGTGGCATGGCCGAAGTTGTCATGCATATGGTCCGCGACGACGTTATTGAGCATGAGCCTGACATCGAGGACATTGACTCGACGCTCGAACAGATTGATGAGCAGCTCGTAGATATTGACGCGGTTATTCCGGATGAGGTGGCAGGACCTCAGGAGGAAGCTTCTGGGGCACTGGCCACTGAAGCGAGCGGCACGGAATCCGTAATGGTCAACCCGGACGTGGCTGCTATTGAAGCCATCGCGGACGAGCTGACAACTGCAATAGCCGCGCCGAAAACTCAACACAAGCGACACTGGCGGCGTAGAAATCTGGCGCTCGAGTTTGCTCCCGGTGAAGCGGTATCGGTAACGCGTCGTCTTTATCGTTCAGGCGAGAGTGAATACCTGCTGAACGACAGACCCTGCCGCCTGCGCGACATTCAAGATCTCTTCTCCGGAACTGGCTTGGCCGGCGGGCATTACGCCATCATCGAGCAGGGTCGCATCGGTCAGATCCTCTCTGCCAAGCCGATGGATCGTCGCACGATCATTGAAGAAGCGGCGGGCATCACCAAGTTTCGCGTACGCCAGCGGGCCGCCGAAGCGCGACTCGATTCCGCGCGCACCAATCTTTCCCGAATCTCCGACATCATTTCCGAAATAGATCGTCAGGTAAATAGTTTGCGGCGCCAGGCTGCGAAGGCGCGGCGGTATCGCGTCTTTCGCGAAGAGTTGCGCGAGCTATTGCGCCACGTGTTCGTTGCCGAGGATCGGAAGCTTACGAAGCTTCTCGATGAAACCCAGGCAAAGCTGCAGGAAGCCAGCGCCATGGAACGCCGTGTCGCCGAGGACTTGGAAAGACAGGAAGAGGCCGCTCGCGGTGCAACCCAGGAGGCCCGTAAGACTGAAGACGATCTGGCCGCAACGCGGGCCGCTGCCGCCGAGGCGGTGCTTCGTCGCGACCGCCAGACGCGGGAACGCGCTTATCAGGAAGAGCAAGTGGTCTCCCTCGAAAAAAGAAAGAACGAAGTAGGTGCGGAAATTGATGCGCTTTCAGAGCGGTTGGTCCTGGTCGAAGCCGAATGCAAACGACTACAGGAAGATGATGCCAGACTCAGGACGGAAGCTGATCAAAGTGTCGCCAGTCTAAGAACAGCAGAAGAGTCGTATGCTGAGAAGCTGGCGGTGGCCGCGAAAGCGGAAGCTGAGATCGAGAGTGCTCGCGCGGATTTGTTGAAGCACACCGCTGTTGCCGAGCGACTGCGCGAAATTGCGCGGCAGCTCGAGGGTACCCTGGAGCGACTTGGTGTCCAGACCGTAGGCCTGGGGCTTGAAGGTGAACGCGCCGCCGCGCAGCATGCCGAACGAAAAGCGGAAGCCGATGCGTTCAGCATTGAAATCGATGCGGCAAGAGAGCATATCGCTACCCTGAACGCGGAACGCGAACGCGCCGTCGATGCCGTTGTGCAGGGTCACGAAGCCGTCAGCGATACTGACGCTGAACTGACTCGCGTTCGTGATGAGTATTCCAGAACGAAGCATCGTCTCGAGAGTTTGAAAGAACTTGACGATCGCCGTGCCTACTATTCTTCGGCCGTCCAGTTGCTGTTTTCCGAAGACAGCGCACCGCGCGACTTCCATTTTATCGGCACGCTCGCCGATGCGCTTAACGTTGAAGCCAAATGGGAACGGGCCGTGGAGGGTGTGTTTGGTTCTTCTTTGCAATCGATTGTGGTGCCGACACCGGACGATGCCGCTCGCGCAGCGCAGTGGCTGCGCGAAAACAACGGCGGACGCGCGAGCTTCCTGGTGGCCGGACTGCATGGCGGAAGTGAAGAGAGCAATGCGCTCGTTTGCAAGGTCGAGGAGCGCCCCGCGCTTTCGATATCGTTTGCAAACGAGGCAATAGCTGAGAACCTGAGGATTTCCGATCTGCTGGGAGCGCCGCGCGAACTGCTATCCGTTCTCAATCGCACGTTGCCCGAGAAGATGAATGCTCGCCTGGCCTCTAACCTTGACGATGCCATGACGCGATCGTTGGTGACCGGCGAAGTTTTTGTAACGCTAAACGGCGATTGGGTAGCGAGCGGACAATTCGTGAGCGCCGGCGACGCTCGCGCACTGGAAGAAGGCGCAGGGCTGCTAACTTTCAAAAGAGAGTTGCGAGAACTGGAAGCGCGCGCGGAGGTTTTGCGTGCCGAGTCCAACTCCGCCGAAGAGTCAGCAAAGAAGGCGCGAGCAAATCTTGTTGGCCTCGAAGATGCCGTCTTGCTTTTGAATGAGGCCATTGGTCGCGAGGAGCGCGAGGCAATGGCGCGAGAGCTTACCGCTACCGGGTTTGCTCATGAGATAGAACGCGCCGAGCGCCACCTGCGCGTAGTTGCCGACGATGCCGCGAGAGTTGAACGGGAACGCCTGGAGGTCGAACGGCGTCGCGCGACGGCGATTGTCGATGCTGAAGAAGCCGAGGCAGCCCGCATTGCCGCGACGGAGATGGTAACCACCGCCACAGCGCTGCTCGCCGAAGCGCGTCGAGCGGCCGAAGTGGAGAGTGAAGGACTGGGTGGACAACGAGCGGCGGCGGCGGCGGCGACGGAGAGAAGACGCGGCACTGCCGCTGAACTGCGTCGCATGGAAGCCGAATACGCGGACCTTGCCAGCCGGGTTGAGCGCCATCGTCTGGAGTTGGTGGAAATGGCTGAGCGTATCGCCGCGCTGCGCCAGTCAATTGCGGATCTCGAGTACCAGGCCAGCACTGTTGCCGCGGAGCGGGAAAGAGAAGAGCAGGAGATTGCCGCGCTTAGTGCTCGCCTGGAGGAAGCTCGCCGGCAAGCCGATGCCCTGGCTGAACAACTGTCCGACCTGAACCGCCATGCTGCGGAAGTGCGCGACGCGCGGGCCGGTATTGAAGTGCAACGTGCCGAAGCACAGGCGCGGCTGACATTTGTTCGTGAGAACTGCGCGGCCGAGTTGAATCAGTCGCTCGCAGACCTGGCCCGAGAGCAGCCCGTCGATGATGAGTTCAATCTTGAGGCGGCCCAGGCGCGGGTAGAAGACTTGCGGGCGCGGATTGAAGGCTTTGGCGGGGTCAACATGATGGCCCTCGAAGAGCTCGCTGAAAACGAAGGTCGCTTGTTGTTCCTGACAACGCAGCGTCGGGATATCGTCGACAGCATTTCTTCGACCGAGGAAGCGTTACGCGAGATCAAACGGCGCTCGCGCGAAAGATTCCGTCACGCCTTCGAGCAGATTAACAAAAACTTCAGCGAGCTCTTCCAGGAGCTGTTTGGCGGCGGCAAGGGCGAGATGAGTTTGATCGAAGCGGATGATGTGCTGGAATCCGGCATCGACGTGATTGCTCAACCACCCGGCAAGCGGCTGCAAAATGTGCTCCTGCTTTCAGGTGGCGAGAAAGCCATGGCCGCGCTGGCGTTGGTTTTGGGAATCTTCCATTACCGGCCTTCACCGTTCTGTTTGCTTGACGAAGTCGATGCGCCGCTTGACGAGGCGAACGTCGGCCGCTTTACGGACAAGGTCGTGCAGATGTCGGCGAATACGCAGTTCATTGTCATTACTCATAACAAGCGGACCATGGAGATGGCGCGCGCACTCTATGGCGTGACCATGCAGGAAGTTGGCGTTTCGAAGCTGGTTTCCGTAAGGTTTGAGTAAGATTGTCAGAACCACCTGCGCTAGCGGCCGTCTGTTTCACCGACTTGCCACCATTTTTGGCCACCCGCTAACGCAGGTGGTTCTGACAAGGCCACCCGCTAACGCAGTTGATACTAAGACACTCACGATTTGCTTATCTCGTTTCTTTCGCTAGAATGACCATCGCAAGCGTCGGATGGCCAATCGAATTTTCAAACACAGGCAAGTTCTCCCCGCCGCGTTCCTGATTTTGAGCGCGGCGGTTCTTGGTGCTGGGCCCTCTACCGCGGCGCAGACAAAGACCAATGAACGCAAACAGGAAACCGCTCCCAGCGCTCCCACCACGCAAATACCCGAAGAAAACAAAAAACCGCCGGACACGACTCGCTAC
>JBGQJH010000255.1:0-4680 GCA_041498935.1 Pyrinomonadaceae bacterium
CGGGTTCGCTTGTGTCGCTGGCGTCTTCGCGAAACTCCATGCGAAAGCGTCCCTTCACCACCAGAAACATTTCGTCTTCCGCTTCATGGTGATGCCAGGTAAACGGCCCCTTAAACTTCACCAGTTTGAGATATTGCCCGTTTAGTTTGGCGATGATGCGCGGGTTCCAGTGGTCGTTGATCAGCGAAAGTTTTTGACTGAGATTGATCTTGTTCATAGTGGCAGCAATTAGCAAACAGCAAACAGCAAACAGTAAACAGTAAACAGTAAACAGTAGACAGTAGACAGTAGACAGTAGACAGTAGGCGGCGTCAGTAGTCAGCAGCTGATAACCAGCGTTCCGGCTGATTGCTGTTTACTGTTTGCTGATTGCTTCTCTTCACCGCGAGTAAATTGCATCGAGCAATTTTGCCAGCCGAAACCCACCCTTGGCGAGTTGCTGACGCACCAGTTCGCGATTAAGCGTCTCGTAGTTGCTGGGGCGCGTGATGTCGTAAACGATGTCGGTCACTGGTTTGCCGTCGCGCATCACTGGTTCCCCTTTCCTGTTCGTCACCGTGATCGTCCTCTGTCCGGTAATGTTCACCGACTTGTAGGTGTGGTCTCGCGATTGACGAAGGGAATCGGTAGCCCACTGCGCCGCCCAGGTACTTACCGGCCCGTGTGGATTCCAATCCGGTCTTGGCCGCACAGTCTCTTTCAAAAATGATCCGAGCGTGTCGGAGGTTTGCTTATCCGTCGCCAGCATCAAGGACGTGACCAAATCAAAGTCCCAGAACCCATGCAGGTTCTTCTTATTGTTGTCGATGATCAGTTGGTTGGCGCCGCGATCGCTCGGTAGATTTTTCTGCTTGATCACCAGTGCAGCGGTGGCGATTACCAGCGAGCCGTTTGGACCGTTGTCGATAAAACCACAGCCAATGTGTAGTGGCTGATGTATGTCGCCGAGGAAGTGGACTAACAACTTCAGCGCATTTCGTTGGCTGAGCGGGTGATTCGGATCGGGATGCCCCTGCAACGTGCGGATGCAAACGTTGAGCATGTGAACGATGTCGTTGTCAGGGGTGAAGCCCGTGCACGTTTGGTAGTTTTTGCAGCCGAGCGGGAGGTCGTCGTAATGCCACTCGCGATTCTTCTCGTTGTGAGCGATGTCCTGAAGAAACGCGTTCGTGTCCTCGTCCGCGTCAGGCTTGCCCATCCGTTCCTTCACCGTGTCGGCCCAACTCGCGATGTTGGCGAGCGTTTCGCCCGGCTTCAGAATCTGCGCGATCTTTTGGGCGGTGTGCTGCTTGATGCGCAGTGAAGCGATCTTGCCGACTGTCTGGTGGCCGTCGTCGCCCCAGGCAAATGCTGAACTGGCTGGAGCGATGAGTATGAACGTGCTAAGCAGGACAGTGATTAGCCTTTTCATAGTTTGCCGCAACTCCTCGAAATGGTCGACCACTGAAGCCGTCCGAAATCTCTTGAATGCTAGCATAACGCGGGCAAGCCTTATGTCAAACGCAAAGCTCCTGCTTAGGCGTTCTATTCGCGGGGTTGGGAACTCTTGATATATCCTGTCAACACCAGGCAAGAATAATCAAACTAAGAAGAGAGAAAAAGATTGCTTAACTTTGCAATGCAAACAGCCCGCGATGCAGGCGCTATTCTCGCGGATCGTTTGGGGCGAGCACAGGTGTCGAACAAAGGGGACATCGATCTCGTCACCGAAGCCGACCTTGCCTCGGAAGAGCTAATCATCGAGCGAATCAAATCTCACTATCCGCGTCACGCAATCCTTGCTGAAGAATCAGGCGCAACTGCCGGGCTGGAGTTGATCCCGGGAACGAGCGAATGGAAGTGGATCATCGATCCGCTCGACGGCACCACGAACTACGCCCACAGCTACCCCTGCTTTTGTGTTTCCATTGCGCTTGAACGCGCGGGTTCGATCCAGATTGCTGTGATTTACGATCCCACGCGCGATGAGATGTTTGCGGCGGAACGAGGTCAGGGCGCAACTTTGAACGACCGCCGCATGCGCGTGTCCATAGTAGAAGATCTAAACAACGCGATGTTGTGCACCGGCTTTCCTTACAACGTGCGTGAGCGGCCAAACTTTGCGCGCCACTTCGCAAATTTCACGATGGAGGCCCAGGCCGTCAGACGCGACGGCTCGGCAGCAATCGATCTTGCCTATATCGCTTGCGGACGTTTCGATGGCTTTTGGGAAGATGGCCTAAACGCCTGGGACGTCGCCGCGGGTGTGTTACTGATTGAAGAGGCCGGTGGGCGCGTAACGGATTTCTCCGGCGAGGCGTTGGATATCTACACGCCAAAGGTGCTTGCCAGCAATGGCCTTGTTCACGACGCCATGATGCGGGTGTTGGGAACGAGTTAGTTTCTTGCAATGCAAGCTGCTACCAGCCAACGCGGGCTGCTCGCGCTCCCGGTCAACTTGCGTGCGCGCAAAACTGGAAGTTTTGCATTACAGAGCGGACTGGATGATCTCGGCCAGCCGCTGAGTTTCTCGTCTAGCGCAGGCGCGCGCCTCTTCTCCTGGTTGCTGCTCGACGTGGAAGACGGGGTGATAAATAATTTCTACTTTTCCTGGCCGAGGGAAGAACCTGTTGACCGGCCAAACCTGATTTGCTCCGCGAATTGTTACCGGAAGAATTGGAACACCGGCGTCCAGGGCCATTCTCACTGCGCCCCCCTTCATCCGTATCATCGAACCGTCAGCCAATCCTCGCCGGCCTTCGGGAAAAATCACAATCACGCCCTGATCGCGGAGCCATGTTAACGACCGACGTATTGCAGCCGGGTCACTCCCTTCGATCTGGAGCGGCCAGGCGCCCAGCAGCCTGATAGCTTTGCCCAAGACGGGCCACGAAAACGCCTCGCTCCACGCGAGATAACGTATGGGCCTCTTCACGGGTATCGATAGCCAAAAGGGATCGCCGTAGCTCTGATGATTGGCGGCAATGATGAGCCCGCTGTTTGCAGGGATGTTTTCGACGCCTCTGTGTTCCAGGCGCCAGAAGATACGACTGCCGAAACTGATTACGGGACGCAGCAAATCCATGAACCATGGTGGCAACGCCCGCTCGCCGCGCTTCAGTCCGTCAGGTTTCTCTTTCGCTAATGTTTCGGGCTTACTCACGTGCTTTGGGGAAGGTAAACCGAGATCGGGTCGAAAACAGTTTTCGCTGAAGATGATGGAGTCGAATGGCGGGCCTTTCAGTCCGGGAATTGCAATCCTAAAGCGGCCACTCATGATCGACAAATTCCACATGAATGCGTGGCACGCCCGCCGCTCCCATACTGCAACCCCGCACGCCTGCATACACCGACAGTTTAAATTGTTCACTGGACAATCGGATAATTCGACCTACAGGCAAAGAAAGCGTCGTGAAAATTGCGGCACCCTTCTGGCTAATGTTTTCCGTTACCGTATGCTCACTCAGTTCTACTTCTCCCTTTTCGTTGAAAGTTTGAATCAACATATCAACCGGAATATTGTAGCGCGTTCGAGTTCTCTTATCGGATGAAGCAGACTCCTCCGGTTTCCATTCTTCGATTGTGCTCAGTTGCTCTGGTATGACGTTCCCAATCTCATAGCGCTGCGAAGGATTCTCGTCATAGCTCCGCGGCGGTTGCTTTCCAATAAAGGCAACGCCAACTTCGAAGAGCAGCGTCTCGCTGCCAGGCAGCGCCGTAGGTCTCACATAACGCACCAGTGCCCACACTTTATACTGGTCCTCGACGTGATCAAACACTCGCAACTGCCGCGGCATAGGAATGGTCATGTGCAGCAAGCGCCCTTTTTCGATCGGTCGTTTCAGAGTGAAGCCGGCGCCAAAGGGCGTGACGTCGATGAGGCGGGTGATTTCATTCCACTCTAAATCCACGGTCTCGCGGCAGCGTACGCGGACGGGCAGTTTGAGTTCTAATCGTTCGCGAATGCGCTTCCAGTTTCGCTGTTCAGCCATCTGAAGATTGGAGGTCGAACACCATCGATTTCAGCCAGGGTTACCAGTCGTTTCCACCCGCTCGGGTGGTTACCATTCTGAAAGTTAGTTTGCCGTCGAAGCTATTGATTTTACTAGGGTTTCGAAGCATTTCTCGTTTGCCAAAAACCTCCGTCTCAGGCTACAATAACGCTTACTTTTCGGCCCCTATGAGTTACCCTTCGCGCAACGTTCGGAAAGCTTGAATCTGCGGCAGCGAAGAAGCTCACTTCAAGACACCATAATAGCAAGCGCATCATGAAACTCGGTTTAGAGCGCGCCCGCGCGCAAAGTCTAACGCACCGGGCTAACCGCGGGCGGATTGTACTGGAAAGGTCAACGGGATGGAAACAACTTCTGAACGCAATCATATAAACATCGAAGACGAGATGCGACGTTCATATCTCGACTACGCGATGTCCGTAATTATCGGGCGCGCCTTGCCGGATGTACGCGACGGCCTCAAGCCGGTGCACCGCCGCGTGCTGTGGGCGATGCATGAACTCGGCAACACTTACAACAAGCCCTACAAAAAGAGCGCCCGCATCGTTGGTGATGTAATCGGTAAATACCATCCGCACGGCGACACCGCGGTTTACGACACCATAGTTCGGCTGGCACAGGATTTCTCCATGCGCTACCCGTTAATCGACGGCCAGGGAAATTTCGGCTCGGTGGACGGCGACGCGGC
>JBGQJH010000256.1:0-4673 GCA_041498935.1 Pyrinomonadaceae bacterium
CCCAGGCTCATGAAGATCGACTCCTTCCCAGCAGGCGCCCGCGTCGATCTCGACAACTTGCGCTGCCGCCCCGCTCGGCGACCGCCAAAGGGTTCGCACCCTGATGGTTCCACCAAATTTCTCTTTAACCGGCGCGTCTTCGGTGTGCGCCCATTCTATTTCCGGCATAACGTTCTCAGCTTCCTCAGACATCAGAACCGGGAGCGGTAGCGACCGGGTGCGAGCACTCCCGTTGGCTTGCGCTCGTCTTTCTAGTGTGGTCTAAGCTCAGTTTGCCCAGTTGAGTCCAGGACCCGGTCGCTACTACCACCCCACGCGGGCTGCCCGCGCGGGGACCCCGGTCCGCTCCCGGTTCTGATTGAGCCCTCCCTTACAGTCGTGCTAGTGCCCCGACGCCGAGCAGAAGTCCATGCGGCTCGCCAATAAATTCGCCACCATCATATATCTTCTCGCCGCGAAGAAAAGTTTTCTCGACGACGCCACTCAAAGTCCGGTCCTGATAGGGCGTCAACTTGTGACGATGATGAAGCGCATTCCCCTTCACTCTAAACTGCTTCGCCGGATTCCAAATCACGAGGTCAGCGTCGTAGCCAATCGCAATCAGACCCTTTCGACCCTTCAACCTGACGAGTTCTGCGGGTGCGCTACACAACCATCGCGCCAGGTCTGCGAGGGAATAGCGGCGCAGTTGCGCTTCCGTCCAGACCGCCGGCAGGCGGAGTTGTAGAGAAGATATGCCACCCCAGGCGCCAAGAAAGTCTCCGCTCTCACGCAACTTCATTTCAGGCGGGCAAGGCGAATGATCCGAAACGATCATGTCGATGGTTCCACTGCCGAGGGCACTCCAAAGTTGTTCACGGTTTTCGCGCTCGCGGATCGGCGGGCAGCACTTGAATTCCGTGGCGCCGTCGGGAATTTCCTCGGCAGCGAACGTCAGATAGTGCGGGCAGGTTTCCGCGGTGATTTCGAGTCCCGACGCCTTCGCTTGGCGTAGCATTGGCAACGCGTCTGCCGACGAGTGGTGAACAATGTGGACACGCGTGCCAAATTCACGGCCCAGTTTGATCATTAAGGCGACGGCTTCGTCTTCAGCCGCGCGCGGCCGAGACGCGAGGAAGGTTGCATACCTGGTAGGACAGAAATTCCTGTCTGGCGAAGTAGGACGGACATTCCTGTCTGTCTGTTTCGGTGCAGGAGCGCCTTCCGAATTGCCAGGACAGCCGAGGATGCCTGTCCTGCTTATCGGCCCGGGCACTTCCGCATGAACTATTAGCAGTGCGCCCAGCCTCGTCAGCTCGGGCAGTGTTTCCCGCAGATCGTCTTCAGTAACATTCGGAAATTCATCCACGCCCGAGTGAATGAGAAAACATTTGAAGCCAACCACGCCCGCCTCGGAGAGCGCTGCCAACTCACGCGTGTTTCCCGGAACTACACCGCCCCAAAAGCCGACGTCAACGTAACACTGGCCGCGCGCCGCCGCTAACTTCTCTTTAAAGCCCGCGACTGTGGTTGTCGGCGGAATCGAGTTGAGCGGCATATCGACGAGCGTGGTTACGCCGCCTGCGGCCGCGGCTCGCGTCGCGGTTGCAAAACCCTCCCACTGCGTTCGGCCCGGCTCGTTGATGTGGACGTGCGTGTCTACCAGGCCCGGCATCACCAGCGATTCTTCTTTTGTTTCTATCAGCTCGCAACCGGCGGGCACGTTTTCATAAGAACTGATCCGGGCAATAACGCCATGACTGATATGGATCGACGCGGGGGCAATCGATTCCGGTAAGATAACTCTCTTGCCGCGGATGACGAGACTGGGTTCTGGCATATTCTCTTCGATACGGCAGGGCCCGCTCTTACTGGGACCGCGGGCGTCTCGCCCGCTTTCGTTGAATGCCAGGAGCCTGGAGTCTCAGGTTCAACCGTCCCTGGAGTGAACGCGTTGCTTGAGGCGGGCGAGACGCCCGCGGTCCCAGTAAGAGCGGGCCCAACTTGTTTGCAAGCTTGCGTTACACAAACGAGGGCGGTGGTGGCGGCAGATTTGACGACACTTCGCCGAGTCCAAACACTTGCTCGTAAGCCGTCGCAATCGCGGCAAAACTGATGGGCATTACCAGGTAAACCCCCACAAAACATAGGAACACGCCAAGGAATGTCAGGAGGCCGGTCAAAAGCAGCATGCCAAGCAGCCGCCAGAAGTTTGCCATTGCTGCTCGTATGCTTAGCTTCACGGCATTAAGGCCCGACATACGACGGTCCACAATCAGCGGATAGGAAAATGTGAAAATCACGGAGAGCACGATCAAGACAACCATGATTACGAGCCAAACAACCCCAAATAATCCGAAGAAGCCAAGCATCACTCCGGGGTCGGGCTCGCCATTCCGGGAAGTGCCGATCATCGCAAACATTCCTAGATAAAAACCGATGTACGTAGGGACGATGACTACGATTATCGGAATCATGTGTAGCAGCGTCGCGATAACCGCATCGCCAAAATAGTCAAAGCCCTTGAAGAGCAGGCCAAACTCTATTGGTTGACCGCGCCTGGTTTGAAACAGCGCCAGATAGATTCCGCACATCATGGGACCCATCAGAATTCCCAACGGAACCACGCTGCCGATTATCATCCCGACTACGGTCATGCCAACGAACAGCCAATATTGACTCTTGATCAACTCCCAGCCGCCCTTGATACATTCGACAGGCTGTACCGCATTTCGTTTGAATTCAACTTCGTTGAAGGGGAAGCTCATTGTTTCTGGTCCTTTCGCTGAAGAGTCAGATGGCGATTTGTATCCAGTTTCCAACCTGCCTTATCTATTAGCGTTTGCAATTGTCCTTTTATTGCTTCCGTATAAATCAGAGCTCCCATCTGGTTGGGATGACCGAGCGAAGCATAGCGGCAAATCAGGAGGAGATCCTCCCGGGCAGCCTTCTGGTCCTTAGCTTCTTTGATCTCCTTCGGCTTCTTGAATGTCTCTTCGCAACTTTTGATTCTGTCGTCTCTGACGTGGTCGTTAGCTTTGTAGGCGGTGGTGCCGAAGGTGAGCAAGACTATCACTTTTCTGAAGCCGGAAAGATTAGTTGAGGCAAACATGAAGTTCCACAGCAGTGTATCGGGAGCCGCAAAAACATGTTCGGGTCCAAACTGAATTTCGACGAACGTCATTTTCGGGGACGGCGAGTCGGGCGTGACTTCCCCGTTAGTCCTCACGACCGCTTCAACGAGGCTCGCCGTTGAAGTCTTATACCATTCGTTTGAAATAGCTATCAGCCGTTCCCGCATCTCTTTGTCAGTCATCCGGGCAGCTTCAGTTTTGTGATAGTTAAGCTTTTTTACCAGTAACCTGATGAACGTGTTGTCGGCGGTTAAGGGAGAAACTATCGGATAGTAACTAGTCACGAGCACGTATGATTGCGGAAAACTTTTTCTGACGCGCTGCAAAAGACCGGACATGTCTTCGCCACAACTCTTCCGGGCTCGCGCGCGGATATCTTCCAACGGAGTGGATGCTGACAAAAGGTTTTTCACGCCCACGTCATTGACGCAGCCGTTCATTAGAATCAGCGCCGGGCCCGATCGGTCTTCCTTGTAAAATTGGATCGCGTGATCTAACTGTTCGTTTATCGTTGGAGTCGGCAGATTAACTTCGCCGCTGCTGGCCGTGAACTTGAGTTTTTCCGGCGCAGCGGCCGTAATGACTGCTCCGGAATGAGCCTCGACGTGGACTCTTACCTCTCGATTAGTTCTTTCCTGAAGCCAGCACTTCACTCGCGACGAAAACTTCTCTTCTTCTCTTAACCCCTGCCCCCACATTATCGAGTCGCCGATCACCAGCATTTGCAAGGCAGCATCGCTTGAGGGTTTGACCTCATTCGCACAGTCGGCCAACGCTGTCGTCGCCGTAAGCAGAAATAAGACGATTAAGCCGAGGGGAAGAAAGACTGCTTTGTTCAGCGGTTTGGAGATCATTTTGGTTCTTTCAGGCAAAAAATGATGAGTCAATCACTCATCATTCATCACTTCTTACATCCCGATCCGGCGCGAGCTGGACCAGGAAGTCCTCGAGCACATTCAGGCTGACTCTAACACGATAATCCTTCGTCGACCGGATATCGTCAATAGGAACTATTTCCCGGGCCAACGCGGCCTTCGCCTTCTCAATACTACCCGGCTCCAGTCTGGTTGCTCTCAGTGCGTCTTCTGTCTGGACGCAGCGCAGTGGGACGGGCGCGATACTACCGAGCGCTATGCGTACCTCCTCGACCGTGCCTTCGTAAATTCGCGCGGTTGCGGCCAGACATACCTTCGATATTGCCTGCGCTTTTCGGGTGCCCACTTTGCGGTAGTAGTGGTGCAACTTTTTTGAGACGCGGGGCAGGCGAATGCGCGCCAGCAGCTCGTCGGGCCGTTTGATCATCTGCTTGTAGCCCGTATGAAAGCCATGGTAAGGCACCCAGCGCGCGGCATTCAAAGAAACTAGTTCGACCTCCGCATCATAGGCGAGCAAGGCTGGTGGCGAGTCGGCTGCCGGTGAAGCGTTTGCGATGTTGCCGCCAAGCGTACCGCGATTTTGGATCGCGAGCCCGCCGGTCTCGCTTGCCGCCTGGCAGAGCATGGGAAACTCTTCGCGCAGGATCGGATCCGACTGAACTTCCGTGTAGGTCGTGAGCGCGCC
>JBGQJH010000257.1:0-4666 GCA_041498935.1 Pyrinomonadaceae bacterium
GATGAGGCGGTCTGCATTGGGCCGGCGCCTTCGATGCAAAGTTACCTGAACATCCCTGCCATCATTGCCGCGGCAAGAACAACAAGAGCAGAAGCAATTCATCCCGGCTATGGCTTCCTGGCCGAGAATGCCGATTTCGCGGAGGCTGCAACCGAAGCGGGCTTGGCTTTTATTGGGCCAAACCCGGCGGCGATACGAATCATGGGTTCGAAGACGAGCGCGCGACGCGCCGCGGTCGAAGCGGGCGTACCCATCGTTCCGGGCACGGTCGATCCTTTGAATTCCCTCGACGAGGCTACGGAGTCAGCGGAAAAGTTTGGCTATCCCGTAATGCTCAAGGCGTCCGCCGGCGGCGGTGGTAAGGGCATGAGGTTGGTCGCGTCGTTTGCAGAACTGCGCTCGGGTTTTGCTAATGCCAAATCCGAAGCGGCTGCGGCGTTTGGTGATTCTGCACTCTATCTCGAAAAGGCAATCGCCCGTCCACGTCATATCGAGATACAGATTTTTGCCGACAGCCACGGCAACGTTGTGCACCTTGGTGAACGGGAATGCTCGATTCAACGCCGCCATCAAAAAGTGATTGAAGAGTGTCCGTCGCCAATTAATGATCCCGCACTCCGTGAGGCAATGGGCGCCGCTGCCGTTAAGCTGGCGCGCGCGGTGAATTACGTTGGCGCGGGCACTGTAGAGTTTCTGGTAGCCGACGCAACTCGCGACTTCTATTTTCTCGAAATGAACACACGGCTTCAGGTGGAACATCCGGTCACCGAACTGGTAACCGGAATCGATCTCGTTCGCGAGCAGATTACGGTTGCCGCTGGCGCTGCGCTCTCCTTCAAACAGGAAGAAATTCGCTGGTCCGGACACGCGATCGAATGCCGCGTCTATGCAGAGGATCCCAATAACAACTTCCTTCCCTCACCTGGACGCATCAGCTATTTGCAAGTGCCCTCGGGGCCGGGAGTGCGCGACGACAGCGGCGTCGAAGTGAACTCCGAAGTTCCGATTCACTACGATCCGCTGATTTCAAAAGTCGCGGCCTGGGGACGAACTCGAGACGAGACTATAGATCGACTTCGCCGCGCGCTCGATGAATATGAAGTCGGCGGAATTAAAACGACCCTGCCCTTCTTCCGCGAGATTGTGCGGGATGAAGAATTCCAGTCGGGTCGACTCGATACGGGTTTCATCTCTCGCTTTAACGAGCGGCGCAATAGGGCGCGCGGATCGGAGAACAGTGACAAGGAAGAACAACTGCGCCGGGACATTGCCGTTATTGCCGCCGCTGTTCATTACGCGAGCTTGCAAAGAGAAGCGTCCTTCAATAATCAGTCATCGGGAGACAGCCAGAGTCGCTGGAAGATGTCCGGTCGCGCGGCGTTGCGAGGAGCCAGGCAATCGATGAAGGTTCGGGGAAAGAAGTTTGGGAAGTAACATTTGGCCGCAGATTAACGCGGATTACAGGAAGGTCAGTACCATTAGGTGCAAATGAAGCTCAAAGCTAAATTATCGGGAAACGATCACGAGGTCTCGCTTAGTCTCGCGGACCAAGCCGCTGTTGCTGAAGTTGACGGGCGACATTATGACCTGGAGGTTCGCGAGCTGGCGCGCGGCGAGTATCTGTTGATGAGTGGATCGAGTGTTTACAAGTGTAGAGTTGACCGCAAGCGCGGTTCTCTATCGTCAAGTGAATCATTTGCAGTAGTTCTGCGCGGCGGAAATTACGACGTCACAGTAGTTGATCCCAAGCGTCTGCGCAGCGCCCAGAGTTCCGGCGCCCACCACCCGGGCGCGGCTGAGATTATCTCGCCGATGCCCGGCAAGATTGTGCGCGTGCTCGTCGAGGCGGGCGCCCACGTCGATGCAGACGCAGGTGTTATCGTTGTTGAAGCAATGAAGATGCAGAACGAAATGAAGGCGCCAAAAGCCGGCGTGGTTGTTTCAATTAACGCCGCAGAAGGCGCGACGGTAGACGCCGGCGACGTGCTGGCGGTGATTGAGTAAAGGATGAAAGCGGAAGCATGAAGGATGAAACAAAGCCTCGCTCCGCGCCGTCGGATTTAAACTCGCCGAAACAAGCTGATGCAGATCAGGCCAGTGCAATGACTTCTTCATCCTTCATCCCTCATCCTTCATCCTTTCGTGTGCTCCTCTGGGACATCGACGGCACGCTGATTCGTACAACTCGCGCCGGGGCTTTCAAGGACTACACGATTCCCATGCTGGAAGAAGTGTTCGGTACGGCGGGTCGTTTGCCGGAAATGAAAGTCTCCGGCATGACTGACTTGCAAATTATTGCTGAGGCCCTCAAGGATGAAGGCTTCACGAACGCTGACATTTTTGAACGCATCGACGATCTTCGCGAACGTTACATGGAAGCGATGCACAAAGCGACCGGCAACGGTGAACAGTTTTTTGAACTCTTACCCGGCGTGCGTGAGACGCTGCAAGCCGTAGCGGATCATCCACGCTACCGTTCGGCACTGTTGACTGGCAACATCGAGCAGGCAGCTTACTTGAAGATGGAGCTGGTCGGCCTCTCTGAATTCTTCGATTTGCCCGGCGCCTTCGGCGACGAGTCTCACGATCGCCGCGATCTGCCCGCGCTCGCAGCCGGCCGCATTCGCGCGCACTTGCAACTCGACCTCGCGCCCGAGCAATTCATCGTCATCGGCGACACGCCCAATGACATTGAGTGTGCGCGCCACTTCGGCGCCCGCGCATTGTCCGTCGGCACCGGCCGCCTCTACAGTCGAGAGGACATTCTCGCGTGCAACCCCGATGCGCTGCTGCCCGACCTTTCCAAAGTAGAACTTGTAATGCAGTCGCTCGCGAGGCTTTAAGCCCTTTGCCACTCCCTTTTCTGGAACGTTTTCGGGGTGATTTCCCAAAGGCCCATAGAAAATATTGATTGACTCTGCCGGGGTTAGGTTTCACACTCTCTCCGGTTGGGCCCCTTCTCATCACAACGATGCAGTATGTATGAGAAGTTTAAAGAACTAGACGGCACACATCCTTGGCGGCAAGTTAGTCCTGATGGTTATCTTGACTATCGCGCTCGCTACCGGCCCAAGGGTCGTGTCCTTTATTTCAACTTCCCGCTCGCGAGGGAGATGGAACTGCTCCCGGTCGATCACCCGGGTCGCCTCAATAAAGCCCTCGAACAAACCATACTCGAAACTTTCTCGCTGCAAATCATCAATGAATATGATCTAAAGCTGGGGAAGAAATATCCCCTTGAGAAGTTGAAGCCCGGGTGCTACATGGCTACTCGTTATCTGCAAACCCAGCATCGCAACAGGCAGGGTAAGACTTCCGGAGATGGTAGAAGCATCTGGAATGGTTACCTGCGGACCGCCAACTTGATCTTTGATATCTCCAGTCGCGGAACCGGGGCCACGATTCTCAGTCCCGGCGCGCAAAAATCAGACGGAGCTGTCCAGACGGGCGATGAAAGCTTCGGTTACTCGTCGGGCCTGGCGGAGCTTGACGAGATGTTGGGGAGTGCGGTCATGTCCGAAATCTTCTACCGGCAGGGTATTCCTACCGAACGTTGTCTGGCGGTGATTGGCTTTGCTGACGGGAGCGCAATTGGAGTCAGAAGCGCGCCTAACCTAATTCGACCAGCGCACATCTTTCGTTATCTCAAACAGGGCCGGCACGCAGAACTCAAAGCGTCAGTTGATTACTTCATCGAGCGGGAAGTTGAGAACAATTTCTGGCAGCTGTCAGCTGACGCGACCGCAAAATACGGGCAAGCTTTGGATTACCTGGCGCGCTCTTATGGAAAGATGGCTGCCCTGCTCGAGGAGGAATACATTTTCAACTGGCTGGCGTGGGACGGAGACAACATGCTGGCGAGCGGCGCTATCCTCGACTATGGATCCATCCGGCAGTTTGCCGCCAAGCACGATAAGTATCGCTTCAAGGATGTGGATCGTTATTCCGCTTCGCTGGCTGAGCAACGCCACTGGGCGCGTTTAATCGTGCAAACCTTTGCTCAAGCTATGGCTTTCATTTGTTCAGGTGAGAAGCAGAACCTGCGTGCATTCAAAGCTGCGGACTGTCTGAAAGTGTTTGATTCTGCTTTCGAGAACGAGAGCAATTGCCGCGTCCTCTGGAGAATGGGTTTTGCTCCCGAACAAATAGACGAGCTCCTGCGGATAGCGCAAAAAGAGATTAAGGAGTTTCGTAGATCCCTGACTTACTTTGAAGATCTCAAAGTGTCTAAAGGCATTGAAAAACTCCCGGACGGCCTTACGCATAAGCCTGTGTTTCTCATCCGCAACCTGCTACGGCAATTGCCCGCCTACTATGTGGCACAAACGCTGAACCGGGTGGATGACGAAAGCGCTTACATGCCTGACGACATTTTCCTGCGCGTCATGGCCGCTTCTTACGTAGGAAAGAGAGACCTGCGCTTGACGACTTCACGCAGCGCCCAGGTCAGGAACTTTCAGCAGTGTTACCTGCGGTTGACTGCCGCCGTGGGTGAGCCGTTTGACGAGGTCCTGAAAACACTGCGGGAGAGATCAGCGATCATCAATCACCGGCACCGCCTAACGGGAGATGCGCTGGTATACATAATTGAAGAAGTGATAGCCATCACTGGGAAGATCAAAGTTAACGGCTTGCAAGAGGCGCTCGATTCCTTTATCGATTCGCA
>JBGQJH010000258.1:0-4666 GCA_041498935.1 Pyrinomonadaceae bacterium
TCGATGGCCAGGAATTCATGGCTTTAAACGGCGGTCCGCATTTCAAATTCACGGAAGCCATTTCGTTATTGGTGAACTGTGAGACCCAGGAAGAAGTGGACGAGTTCTGGGAGAGGCTCTCCGAGGGCGGAGAAAAATCGAAATGCGGCTGGCTTAAAGATAAGTATGGTTTGTCATGGCAGATCGTTCCCACTATTTTGGGCGAACTGATGCGAGACAAAGATCCTGAGAAATCACAAAGAGTCATGCAGGCAATGCTTCAAATGGATAAAATTGATATAAAAGCTTTGAAGCAAGCGTATGAGCAACAATAATCCAGCACCGGCGACCTGGCTCGCAATCTTATCTACGTCTGTACCGACGAATCGACGCGGAGGAAACCAATCATGAACGTTGTACTGTGGATCATTCAGGCGTTGCTCGCGCTACTCTTTCTGTTCGCTGGTGGAACGAAGTTGGTCCTGCCCATAGAGGTGCTGGCGTCGATGGGGTCTCCAAACCAGGTACACCTGCCGGGCCTACTGATTCGATTCATCGGCGTGTGCGAGGTGCTCGGCGCGCTCGGCCTGATTCTCCCCGGACTCCTGCGCATTCGGCCGGGCCTGACACCACTGGCCGCAGCTGGACTCGTAATCATTATGATCGGAGCAACAGTGCTCACCTTCGCGGGCGATGGTATCGCGCCGGCGTTGTTCCCGCTGGTGGTGACTCTGCTCGCAGTGTTCGTCGCTTACGGCCGCTGGCGGTTGGCGCCGCAGCGCGCGTAGACTCGCCCGTCAGTGTATTTTCATTCTGGAGACTTAAAAACCGAGAGGCCGGGTTTGGCCCGGCCTCACATCGGTTGGCGGAGACATTCAGCCTCAGCAGGTCACTGTCCTCACCCCAGCAACCCATCGCCGTTGGACAGCATTTTATTCAGGATTGCGGATTCGTCAATCCAAGAAACTTTGCAACAAACATATCCAGCAGCGGATGAGACAGCGTGAGCGACGTGAAGTAAACAACTAGCGCGCGAGCGCCTAAGCGCTGCTTATTCCGGCAGGGGCACCCCAAAAGGGAAGTGAGAGCTATAAACGCATACCGAATCGTAGGGCGCTTGTAGCTAAAGCCTTCCGGCCTCCATCCTCGCACAAACTAACTTGCCTTCGAAACACCAGGATTCATCAATACCGGGCCACAAGAATCCAGGCGTGGCATGCCCGTTGCCAAATGACCGTGACGGAGGCACGAAATGAAAAAACTGATTGCAACCCTCGTTTCGCTGATTGTTCTCAGCATGGCGACTCTGCCCGTAGCGGCGCAGACACGTAGCCGGTGCTCCAATCGATCGACTTACAACAACCGGTCTAATAGCCGGTATGACAGCCGGTATGACGGAAACGTCAATCGCGACGGTTATCGAAGCGATTCTTACCGCAATGACACTTCTAACAATGACAGCTACGGCAATGATACCTATCGCTATGGCCAAAACCGTTCGCTTTGGGGTCAGCACCGGGACAAAATCACTACTGCGGGGGGCGCGGTTGGTGGGGCGATTCTCGGCGGCTTGATCGGTGGCAAGAAGGGCGCTGTGATTGGTGCAATCAGCGGTGGCGCCGGTGCGGCCGTCTACACATATAAAATCCGTGACAGAAACCTTAGATACTAAGGTTTCGTGGGTTGCGGTAGAGCCTGGTCGCCGATTGAAAAATCGATGACCTTGTTTGAGGCCCGGATGCGAAGGGGAGAGCGCATCCGGGCTTCAACAGTTTTAACGTCCACTTCTCAGCCCTGGCCTGATCTGTTTGGACAAAATCGCCGGCGTTCGCTTAAGGTATTCCTTCGTCTTAGTAAACCATTATCAGAACCGGGAGCCGTAGCGACCGGGCGTGGCTGGGCCACAGCCCTTGCTAAAGAGACAAATCGACCCGGTCGCTACTGCTCCCGGTTCTGATTTGTACTACTAATCATTCTGGACGCGCCCAGTCTTACTTTTCTCTTTGGCGACTAGATGGCCCCCAAACGTTCGCGAAAGCTCGTCGCAAGACTCCTTCTAATCCTCCTCGGTTTCTTATTAGGAGGCATCGTGGCGGAGATTGCCCTGCGGGTCGCGGGATATTCCTATCCGGAGTTTTATTCGCTGGACCAATCGCGCGGCTACGCTCTTAGCCCGCGTGCGGAGGGCTGGTATCGCAAAGAAGGGGAGGCTTACATTCGTATCAATAGCGAGGGCCTGCGCGATCAGGAACACTCGCTAGCGAAACCGCCAGACACGATCAGGATTGCCGTTTTGGGCGATTCTTATCCTGAAGCTCTTTCGGTTCAGATGGAGGAAGCCTTTTGGTCGGTGATGGGAAATAAACTTCAGGAGTGTGATGCCTTTCCCGGAAAGAAAATCGAAGTCCTGAATTTTGGCGTTTCCGGATACGGGACCGGGCAGGAACTACTAACGCTCCGCGAACAAGTGTGGAAATATTCTCCTGACATCGTAATGCTGGCCGTCACCACCAACAATGACATTACTGATAACTCGCATGTGTTAAAGAAGACTGAAGAGATCCCTTACTTCGCTTACAAAGACAAACAGCTGACGCTGGACGACTCATTTAAGACTTCGCAGACCTTTCGTTGGCGGCAGTCCGCAATCAGCCGCTTCGGCAGATGGTTGCGCGACCATTCACGCCTGGTGCAGGCGATCACCCAAGGTCATCACGGCTTCAAGGTTCTCCTTTCATCGTGGCGGGCTGGCCGATCTCAGCCGGCGCAACCGCCGCCGGCGGGGGCGAGCCAGACTGGGGGCAGCGGGCAAAAGGTTGATCTGTTTTCACGATCGGAAGAGCTTGGCACGGACAACCTCGTCTACCTTGAACCGCCCGATGCGGTGTGGAATGATGCCTGGAGCGTCACTGAGGCCCTGATTCTCGAAATGCGCGATGAAGTGAAAACTCGGGGCGCGAAGTTTGTCGTCGTCACGCTGAGCAATGGTCCGCAGGTGCTTCCCAATCCGGAGTGGCGCCAAAATTTTATGAAGCGCTTCGGCATAACTAATCTGTTCTATCCGGACGAGCGGATCAAGTCGCTGGGCGCGCGTGAAAGGATTCCGATCGTAAGCCTCGCGCCCGAGCTGCAAAAGTTTGCCGAACGCAACAACGTTTTCCTTCACGGATTTGACGAGGACATTGGAAACGGCCATTGGAATGCGACGGGTCATCACGTGGCTGGCGAATTAATTGCGAAAAAAATATGCGAAGGTGCGCTTCTCAAATAGCGCGGCCGGTTAAGTTCTGCTAGAAGTTCCGTTACAAGTTCTGTTAGAAATAGACCAATCAACTGTTTCGGAGATCGGAATGCACTATTACGACAACGTACTTGGATTAATTGGCCGCACCCCGCTGGTGAAACTCAATCGCATGACGCGCGACATCAAGCCACTGGTGTTGGCGAAAATGGAAAATCTGAACCCCGGCTTCTCGGTGAAGGACCGCATCGGCGTGGCGATGATCGAAGCCGCCGAGCGCGAAGGCAAGTTGAAGCCGGGCGGAACGATCGTTGAAGCGACGTCGGGCAACACCGGCATCGGGCTGGCTCTCGCAGCCGCGGTCAAAGGTTACAAATGTATTTTCGTTATGACTGACAAAGCGTCGGTGGAGAAGTCGCGCTATCTGAAAGCTCTGGGCGCGGACGTCGTGATTACTCCTGTTTCAGCCAAACCCGGAACCCCCGATCATTACGTGTCCACCGCGCAGAGAATTGCCAGGGAGACGCCGAATTCGTTTTATCCGGATCAATATTCACATCCGGCAAACCCTGAAGCCCACTACCGCACAACCGGCCCCGAGATTTGGGAACAAACAGAAGGCAAGATTACACACTTCGTTGCGGGGATAGGAACCGGCGGCACAATCTCGGGCACCGGCCGATTTCTGAAAGAACAGAATCCTAAAATCCAAGTCATCGGCGCCGACCCTTATGGCTCGATTTTTAAAACCTACAAAGAGACTGGCAAGATAATCGAGACTACCCCTTACCTTGTCGAAGGAATCGGCCAGGAAGTTGTGCCGCCCAACGTGCACATCAAATACGTGGATGAGGTAATCAACATCACCGATGGCGAGTCGTTTGACATGTCGCGGCAGTTGGGACGCACCGAAGGGATATTTTGCGGTGGTTCGAGCGGAACGAATCTGGCGGCAGCGTTGCGTATTGCGCGCGATCTGGATGAAAACGCGGTCATGGTTTTCATAGTGTGTGACACCGGTGAGCATTACCTAACGAAGCACCACTCGGATGAGTGGCTGAAAGAGAAGCGTTTGCTGGAGCCGCAGAAGATGACGGCCGGCTTGATCAGTGGAACTAAAGGCGTGAACGCACCACAGTCGTTGGTTTGGGTTTCACCTCCAGACAAACTCAGCGAGGCGCTGGCGAAGATGAACGAGTTGGGCCTCACTCAAATCCCGGTGCTCGAAGACGGACGTGCCGTCGGAGCATTGCGGGAAAACCGCGTGCTCGCAAAGGTCGTACGCAATCGCCATCTGCTTGACTCGCCGGTCAGTGAGGTTATGGAAGGAAGCTTCCCAACGGTGGATGTTGACGCCAGCGCGCAGGAAGTCACGCAGCGCTTACAAACCAGTCCCGCGGTACTGGTTGAAGAGTATGGCCGCATCGTCGGCATCATCACCCGGCA
>JBGQJH010000259.1:0-4652 GCA_041498935.1 Pyrinomonadaceae bacterium
TCGCACACCGACTGAAATGCGAAAACGACTGAATGGGCTGCGTAGCTGGGGTGCGTATTTGCTCTACCTGGCCCTCGACGAACGCGCGGCCACGTCATTGGTTTCTAACCATGTGCTGGCGCTAACTCATTGGCACGAGGCGCAGGACCATGACCCTGAAACCAGCCAGTTGCTGTTTGCCGCGGCGCCATCCTGGGACTCGCGGGGACCCCACGAAAAACGAGCGGTGACCGTTCACGCTTTCACCGACGTTGATGACTGGTTCACTTTTCACCAGGACGAAACCGAGCTTGAAGAAAGAGATCAGCAGATGCTTGAACTAGTCTGGGCGCGGCTACACTCGGCGATGCCCGAGCTAGGCAGCAACATCGAAGTCATCGATACTGCGACCCCACGCACTTTTTACGACCTGACTCGCCGGAAGCTGGGCATGGTAGGCAGCCTTAGCCCGGCGGCCGGCAATTTTTGGCTGAACGGACCCAGCTACGCCACCTCCCTTCCCAACCTTTTCATAGTCAGCGACACGACCTACCCAGGCGGCATCGCGGGCCTCACCCAGTCGGCGCTCGTCCTGGCTAACAGCCTCACCAGCAAGCAAAGTAGCTTCAGATTAGTAAGAAAACTCTAGACAAACCGGAATTGTCTAGTGTATATATGCAGCAGACACTATGTATATTACCATCGACGAAAGAGACCGTCGGCCGCTTTACCAGCAAGTGGTGGATGAAATAAAGGCTCTCATTGCCAGAGGTGAGTTACCGCAAGGATCCTCGCTGCCGCCAGTTCGCCAAGTCGCCGCGGACCTTGGAGTGAACCTCAACACGATTGCCTACGCTTATCGGCAGCTTCAGAAACAGGGGCTGGTCAAAATCAGGCATGGTGCCGGAGCAGTGGTGACGTCAAGGCTCCTAAGCGAGACGACTGAAGAGCAGCTCCGCAGTCAACTCGGAACCGCTCTAAACCACCTGGCACTCGCCGGCTTGAGCCTATCCGAAGTTAGAGCGTTGATAGATATGGAGTTAGTCCGACTTTTTAGGGACAAGGCGTAGCAGCCTTAGCCGTCCGGTGGGCTTTTTGCCCTAGTTGTCTGGCTTGCGCTCTCGCGCCGGTCCATTATTGATTTCAGGCTTACCCTGGCTTTGCCCGGGTGAGGACATCGGCGGGTTGGAGGTCGAGCCTCCTGAATTCCCTGAACTGCCTGAACTGCCTGAACCGGACCCCGTTGACCCGCTTACGATCCCGCTGCCGTTGGGATAGACGGGCGCGTCATAGCCCATTTGCCGGCCGCAGCAATGTGGCCCACCGTAAAAGAAACTAAAATAGCTCGCGCCGTAGGGCGAGCCCCAGCCATATCTGAAAGGCAGAAACGTAGAACAGCCGAGGGTTGGGTTATACAGCCAAAGTCCCGAAGGTCCCCACCTGGAAGAGAATAGAAAGTCATCGTTAAAGCTCGCGAGAAAGCCATTCACGTCCCTTCGAGTCAACCTGCTGTTCGCCTTCGCCAGGGTTTGCGCGCGGTCCTTGCTCCAACCTTCAAGGCTATCCCAGTTCTTCTTATCCGCTTTTTCCAGTTTAGCTACCGAGAACGAGCCGCTGCTGAACACCACTTTGTTTCCGCCCTTAACCTTTGTGTGTGAGTCTTCCAGCATCACGCGGCCCTTCCTCACAATGAGTTCCGTTGTATCGCCGGGTACTACGTTGACCCGATAAAGTCCGCGGCGAACAATAGACAGTCGCGCGTGGGGTGTCGTGATGCCAATAAACAGTTGGTCGTCGTCGTCAGCGCCGGTAACTTCGACGATGGCAGTTCCCCTAATCAGGCGGACTTCCAGGTTTTCAAGAGAGCTGTCAGCCAGCTCAAACTCGGAATTCTCACCAATGCGCATGTAGGATCCCGGGTTCAGAAGCATCTCCACGCGACCATCGAGGCCGGTCCTAACGACATCGCCTGTTTCCAAATCTTCCTTAATAGTGAGCTGTTGCCATTCCGAATTTCCGTGGGGACGCAGCGTAGCGCGGCCGGTCACGGCATTAACACCGCCGGCTCGTGCCGAGATAACAAACTTTTCACGATTTTGGCTATGGCTTCCTAGAGGAAGAGAAAGGACCATTGCTAGAACAATAAGCGATGGGATCAGGGCGGTGGGTGCTTTGCTCATGGAGTTTTCCTTTGTCGAACCGGCTTAAAGCTCACGGTGTCTGGGGAGGGCTTGATTATAGTCTTATCATCGACATTTACAAGCCTTTCGCTTGTCGCGTCCGCAGGAAGGCTCTTGTCGCGCCATCAGTTTGGCAAACTTCGGGAATAGTAGCCTTGCTTAGTGCGCGCTACGACATCCTGCCGGGCCTGAATTTGAACGTTTACTGATCGCCACGTGCCGTCTCTCAAAGTATTGGATGGGCGGTACCCAATGCTGTAGATCCGCCCGAGGTCGCCGATCACTTGCTGGTACACATCATCCAAATCTTTCAGCTCGTTTGCGCGATAAAGACGACTGCCGCTAGCTTCGGCCAACTGCGCAAGCTGATCGCGGGCAATAGCATAGGCATGTCGCGAAGCCGGGTTGCGCCTGACTCCCTGCTCTTCGGTGTCGAGATAGATTGGAAACACTATTGTTTCCGAAGTCCTCACTATGCGCAGCAGCTCTTCAAAACTGGTTTGGGATCCCGGACCAACCACGTCAGGCAAAGCGTTGTCGACCCCGTCAGTCATCACCACCACTGCACTTCGCCGTAGTGAGTTTTTCGAAGCGTTCAAAATTGCGAGGACGTAACGCAGTGAGTCCCAAAACTTTGTGCCGCCGACAGGCTTCTCAATATCGTCGATTGAATCTCTAAGTAGTCGGCGGTCCTGCGTCAACGGACAGATAATCCGCGAGACATCAGTAAAAGCGACTATCGACACGCGATCCATCGGGCGGGTCGCATCAACAAATCGTTTGGCTGACTTGCGAATGAGCTTGAGCTTGTCGTTAGTTGATGCTGACAAATCGAGCAGCAGTACGAGGTCAAAAGGCGAGTCGGCCGCGGCAAAGAAGGAAATGTCCTGTGGCTTACCATTCTCGAGCACGAGAAAATCTTTTTGCTGCAATTCCGGCGACGGATTCTGAGGATTTAGACTCACAACGCTGACCTTGAGATCCACGAGATCAGATTCGACACGTATGGTTTCAACTGGTTCGGGTGTCTGGCCCAGGCAGGCAGCCGGGATTAGCAGGCAGACGAGGAGGCCAAGAATTCTACTGGTGCGAGGTTGCTCTGGCCAGATCGAGTTCGGTTCAGTTTGCATAGTAGCCACGTTTACCGCGCGCGACTGCTGAAGGGCGCGCAACACTTACGCGGATCGCCCGCCACTTACCGTCACGGGTCTTATCTGAAGGACGATACGCAAGGCCGTACACCGTTCCCAGATCCGCCACCACCCGCTCATAAGCGCCGGCCAGATCCTCGAGGCGTTCTACTTCATAGAAAACTCCGCCACCAGTATCCGCCATCTCTTTCATCCGGTCGTATCCCGCGTCGAACGCCTCTGGCTGAGTGTCCAACGGACTCAGGGCCTCGTATTCGGTGTTGAGCCACAACGTGTAAAGCACACCGTCAAACTCCCGAACGCGGTCGAGCAAAGCCCGGTAGGCAAGCTTGGAACCGTCGCCCTGAACGCCGGGAATGCTGCCGTCAAGGCCGTCACTCATAAGAATGATCGCAGTGCGGCGAGGATTCTTCGCGTCCTGTAGGGACTGGCTTACGGCAAAATCTGTAGCGTCGTAGAGTTTCGTATCCCCGGGAGTCGTGTCCATGTCGTTTATGCGTTGGCGCAGAATCTGCCGGTTCAATGTCAGTGGAGAAATCAGCGTCGACTGGCCGGCAAACGTGATTACGCCAATGCGATCGGAAGGACGGGCAGCATCGATGAAGCGCAACGCCGCCGCGCGAATCAGTTTTACGACGTCCCGCGTGGAGCCTGAAAGATCGATCAGCAGCAACAGATCGAAAGGCGCAGAGGAGGAATCGAACTGAAGGATTTGTTGCTCGGTACCGTTTTCAAAGAGTCTGAAGTCAGACCGGGTAAGTCCGACGAGGCCGCGATTAGTGTTCCTGTCGATCACGCTCAGGTTAAGTGTAACCAGTTGAGCATCAACACGAATGACGTCGCCCTCGCTAATTTCCTGAGTGTCTAACGCCGGCGCGGGAGTCCCCGCGCCCTTGGTCGAAACTGCGCCTAACGGATCCGGCGCTGTCGGGCTGGTTGATTCCGCAATGGAGCCGCGGGAATCGCTCGCTAACGAGAGCGTGATATTCCCCGTTTCAGTATTGACGCTCAGGGTCTGTGTGCCCGCCCCGAGCCGTGCTTGTAAGACGTGACCGTTCTCGCTCAAGAGTTGGGGGAGTTCTGACTTAATCAGACCTCTGGTAGACCTCGCGGCGATGTCGGCATTAGTTGATTCCAAAAACTCAACGTTGACATCGCCTGCGACCGACTTGACTCTCGCCTCCGCGGGCATACCGCGCAACGAGGTTCGACCACTGCCGCAGACGATCTCGACATGCGCGCTCTCCGGAATCTTTATGGTCAAATTTATCGGAACAACTGGGGCGGCGGGAGCGGCAGGAGCGACATGAATGGCCGGCCGGCGGACAACGCGAATAACAAA